>JBBSES010000277.1:0-6460 GCA_038239465.1 Gemmatales bacterium | reverse complement strand
AGCGGCCGGGACGCAAGCCGACCTTCGAGCAAGAAGCGTTCTTGCAAGTCGTCCGGCAAAGCGGCGGCGTGGCGGTGTGCGCTCACGGGATTGAAGAGTTGGAGACTAGCTTGATCGCCGCCGGAGTGATGCCGTTCCGCGACGCTTTATAAGGGCGTCGCGAAACGGCAAGCCAGGTCAAGAGACGCTGACCGCCTCCGTCTGCGGGTTCATGCGCGGCTGGCGGCTCATGCTCAGGCGATTGATGGCTTGCAAGAAAGCCTGGGCGCTGGCCTCGATGACATCGGTACTGACGGCCTGGCCGCGCTGCAGTCGGCCATTGTGCTCCACTTCGACGCGCGCCTCGCCCTGCGCGTCCTCCCCCGAAGAGACGCTGCGCACCTGATAATCCTTGAGCTGCACGCTCATGCCGGTAATGCGTTCCATCGTCTTGAAGATGGCGTCCACCGGGCCATCGCCGACGGCGGCGTCCTCGACCTTGCGGCCATCGACGTGCGATAGACATACCGCGGCAACGGGCAGGGTTCCCGTGCCGGCGCTGGTGTGGAAGCTTTCGAGCGTCCATAGCGACGGACTATCGTGGACCTGCGTTTCGGCCAACGCCTCGATATCGGCGTCGTAGATCGATTTCTTGCGGTCGGCCAACGCCTTGAATCCCTCGAAGACGCGCTCCAGCTGTACGTCGTCGAGGTGATAGCCCAGTTCGCGGACGCGGGCGCGCAGGGCATGACGGCCGCTGTGCTTGCCGAGCACGAGTTCCGTCTTGGCGACGCCGACGTCCTCGGGCCGCATGATCTCGTAGGTGCTGCGTTCTTTGAGCATGCCGTCCTGATGGATGCCGGCTTCGTGGGCAAAGGCGTTCTGGCCGACGATGGCCTTGTTGCGCTGCACGGCCATGCCGGTGACGTGCGACACCAGGCGGCTGGTCGGATAGAGGCGCTTGCTATTGATGCCGGTGTGGAGGTTGAAAAAGTCGGCGCGAGTGCGGAGGGCCATCACCGCTTCTTCCAGGGCGCAGTTGCCGGCGCGTTCGCCGATGCCGTTGATCGTGCATTCGATTTGCCGGGCGCCTTCCTTGACGGCGGCGAGGCTGTTGGCGACGGCGAGGCCGAGGTCGTTATGGCAGTGAACGCTAATCACCGCGTTCTCGATGCCGCGCACCGTTTGCCGCAAATGGCGGATGGCGGCGGCGTACTGCTCTGGCACCGCGTAGCCGACGGTGTCGGGAATGTTCACGGTCGTGGCGCCGGCTTCGATCGCCTTCTCCACCACTTCGGCAAGGAAGTCGAGTTCGGTACGGGCGGCGTCTTCTGGGGAAAACTCCACGTCGCATGTGTACTCGCGCGCCCGTTTGACGCCATCGACGGCGCGGCGGACGATTTCCTCCTTGGCCATGCGCAGTTTGAATTCGCGGTGAATGGCACTGGTCGCCAGGAAAACGTGAATGCGCGCTTGCGGCGCGTCGCGCAGCGCCTCGGCGGCGCGGTCGATGTCCTCGGCGTTGCAGCGGGCCAGGCCGCAGATGACGGGGCCGGGCACCTCGCGGGCGATGGCCTGCACCGCCTCGAAGTCGCCGGGCGAGGCGATGGGGAAGCCGGCCTCGATCACGTCCACGCCGAGTTCCGCAAGCGCCTTGGCGATCTCGAGCTTCTCGGCGAGATTCATGCTGGCGCCGGGCGATTGCTCGCCGTCGCGCAGCGTGGTGTCGAAGACGATCAAGCGGCGGTCGTCGGACATGGAACGAACTCCCGTGCAAACAAAAAGACCCTGGGACCTCCGTGGTCCCAGGGCCGTTCGTGACTGGCAGTGATGGCTGCGAATGACGGCGTACCTAGGACCATTCTCCCGCAAGGAGAGGAATTCCGTTCATCGGAAGTAGCAAGTCGCGCGTCATTGGCATAATTCCTTACCTTAAGAATAAATGCAATGGCCCCACGCCGCAACGGGAGTTCGCGGAAAATCGCGTGAAATCTCGATGAAGCGACCCGCTTCACTCCGTCTCGCGCAACCAAAGCTCCGCCTGCGCGTCGCTCGGCATCCGCCAATCGCCGCGCGGCGACAGGCTTATCGAGCCGACCTTCGGGCCATCGGGCAAGCACGAGCGCTTGAACTGATTGGCGAAGAAGCGTTGGAGGAACACGCGCAACCAGCGGCGCAATTCCTCGTCACTATAGGCGCGGTCGAAGACGGCCTGCCGGGCCAGGTAAAGGATTTTCGCGGGCGGCGTGCGGTGGCGGAGGAAGTGGAACAGGAAAAAGTCGTGCAACTCGTAGGGGCCGATGCTGGCCTCGGTTTCTTGCACGGCAGCTCCGTCGCCGTCGGTTGGCAACAACTCGGGGGAGATTTTCGTTTCGACGATATCGAGGAGCGTGCGCCGCGCGTCGCCGTCGAATTCGTGGCGGGCCGCCCAGCGGACGAGCGACTTCACCAGCGTCTTGGGGATGCTCACGTTGGGGTTGTACATGCTCATGTGGTCGCCGTTGTAGGTCGCCCAGCCGAGCGCCAGTTCGGACACGTCGCCGGTGCCGATGACGAAGCCGGCGTTCATCAAGATGCTGGTGCGCAATCGGGCCTGCACGTTTTCGAAAACGAGGTCGTGACACTCGCTGGCCGGCACCTTCGCCAAACCAACGGCCAACGCATCGAGGGCCATTCCTTCGAGGTCGATGCCGAAGGGTCGATGCTTCAGGGCGCGCATCTGCTCTAGGCTCAGGGCGCGGATATCGACCTCCCGGGCCATGACGCCGAGTTGTCGCATGAGGTCGGTGGCGTTGGCGTGCGTGCGGGTCGTGGTGCCGAACCCCGGCATGGTGACGGCGCGGATGCGGTCGCGCGGCACGGCGAGGATATCCATCGTCTTGCAGGCGACCAACAGAGCCAACGTCGAATCGAGGCCGCCCGAGATGCCGATGGCCACGGCCGGTTTGCCGATGTGCTCCAGGCGTTTCGCTAGCCCGGCCACCTGAATTTGAAAGATTTCGCGGCAGCGCTCGCGCAGTTCCTCCTCGCCGCGCGGCACGAACGGGTGAGGGTCGAGGGGCCGCTTCAAGGATACCGGCGCGGGCCGAACATCCAGGGAGAACGGCGTTCGCCGCCATCCCTCGGCGCTTCCCCGATCGCGGCGATTGTTTTGAAAGCTGTTCGTGCGCTGGCGTTCGCCCCGCAGGTGTTCGAGATCGATATCGGCGACGAGCAGCGTTTCGTCGCGGCGAAAGCGCTCCGACTCGGCCAGCAGAGTGCCGTTTTCCGCGATAAGGCAATGGCCGCCGAAGACGAGGTCCGTCGTCGATTCGTGGACGCCACAGCCGGCATACACGTAAGCCGCCAAGCAGCGGGCCGATTGATTCACTACCAGCTGGCGACGATAGGCCGCCTTGCCGATGGTCTCGTTGCTGCCCGAGAGGTTGACGAGGACGGTGGCTCCTTGCAGCGCTTGCTGGCAGCTGGGAGGCACCGGCACCCACAAGTCCTCGCAGATTTCTACGCCGAGGGCGACCCCTTCGTCACCGGCCGCCGCGAAGAGTTGCCGCGTGCCGAAGTGGGAAGAGGTATCGCCGAAATCTACTTGGGTTAGGTCGTGTCGCGCCGCGGCGGCGGGAGTGAACCAGCGGTCCTCGTAAAACTCCTGGTAGTTGGGCAAGTACGACTTGGGGACGACGCCGAGCAATTGGCCGGAGTGGAAGACCGCCGCGACGTTGAACAATTGATCGCCGATCATCAGCGGTAGGCCGACGATGGCCAGGCCGGAAAAGAGCGCTGCGCTTTCGGCGACGAGATGCCGAAGCGCGCGGCGCGCGCCCTGTTGCAATACAGGTTGCTGAAACAGGTCGGCGCATGTGTAGCCCGTCAGGGCCAACTCGGGGAAGACGAGGACTTGGACGCCCTCCCCTTCCGCGCGGCGCAGGAGGCCCAGAATTTGCCCGGCGTTGAAGTCGCAGTCGGCGACGCGCAGCACCGGCACGGCGGCGGCGACGCGGAGGAAACCGTGTTCGATCATGATTGCATCGCTTCTCGTGACACGCCCTTGCCCGAACTGCCCCGCTTGCCGGCGTGAGTGTATCGCACGGTCGGGGGCGGCACAATGCGGCGGCGCGTAACCTCTGGCCGGGTCGTCGCATCACACGAAGCGAAGACCATCGCGGCGGTCGTTTCGACAGTTTGCCTGGGAGAGAACGATGCGCAACTACCTTATCTTCGGCGTCTTGTCGGCAACCGTCGTGGCGGGAGCGACCTATCTGGCCGTGCAATCCGGCTCGTCGGTGGCCGCCGACAAGCCGATGCCGCTCCCGGAAAACAGGGCCGCCCCTGAATTCGAGGGCGTGGCCGACTGGGTCAACTCGAAGCCGCTCACCATCAAGGAGCAAAAGGGCAAAGTCGTGGCCCTGCACTTCTGGACCTTCGGCTGCGCTAATTGCATCCACAACTACGGCTGGTACAACGGCTGGCACAAGGACTTCGCCGCCAAAGGGCTGACCGTCATCGGCGTCCACACGCCGGAATTCAGCCACGAGGCCAAGGTCGATCAGGTGCGCGACAAGGTGAAGAGGAATAACATCGAGTATCCCATCGCCGTCGATAACGGCAGCAAGGTCTGGAAGGCGTGGGACAATCACTACTGGCCGACGGTCTATCTGATCGACAAGAAGGGTACGGTGCGCTTCAAGTGGGAAGGCGAGCTGGGGGCCGACTCCAAGGCAGGGGACAAGGTGCTGCGCGGGAAGATTCAGGAATTGTTGGACGAGAAATAAGCGGTTGCCGAACGGTTCTACGAAGCGTCGCTAACCCGTGGTTTCGTCAGCCGTCGAATGGCGTCCGCGAACTCGGGATACCGCGCCGTCATCTCCGCCCGATCCGCCGCTTCGTAGTCGGTGAAATCGAAGCCGGGGGCCATCGTCGTGCCCATTAACGCCCAGGCGCCGCCGATGGCCAACGCGCTGCCGAACCAGACGCCGGCGGGGACCACCACTTGCGGCTTTTGCCCGGACGCCAGATGGTTGCCGAGTACGAGGATCTGGCCGCCTGCCTCACGCAGTTGCAGCATTTCGACGGGATCACCGGCATAGAAGTGGAAAATCTCATCGGTCGGCAGGCGATGCAGCGCCGAGTAGGTATCGGGCGTCAGCAGGTAATAAATCGCGGTGCCAACCGCCTTCTCGGTAGCACGGCCGACGAATCGCTCCGTTGAGCGATAGGTCTCGCGGTAGAAGCCGCCTTCCATCGCCAACGGCTTCAGGTCGAGCGAAGCGATCACTTCAACGGCGGTCATGGAATGTACTTCCCGGCGCGGTGGCACAGAGGATGACATAGCCGCGGCGTTCGACCACCTCGGTGGCGCCGAAGGTCTCGGCCATGAAGGGGCCGATGGCGTCGGGCTGCTTCGTCACCAGGTAAAAACGGCCGCACGGTTTGAGCGCCTGCCGGCCGCGCTCGATGAACAGCCGCGCGATGGACTGCTGCGCGAAATAGGGCGGGTTGGCCAGGACCACGTCGAAACTCGCGGCCGGCGGTCCCTCGACCGTCGCCGAGGCGAACGTCTCGAAATTCGTCACGCCGTTGGCGCGGGCGTTGAGTTCCGTCAAGGCGATGGCGCGGAGGTTGCTATCGACGAAGGCGACATGGCCGTTCGGCCCGGCGAGGCGAGCGGCAATGATGCCGTTGGTGCCCACGCCGCAGCCGATGTCGAGAACGCGGTCGCCGGGGCGCACGTCCATCGTTTCGACCAGGGCGCGGGCGCCGTTGTCGAAGTAGCCAAACGAAAAGACGCCGGGCCGCGACGCGAAGACCAGCGACGGCCCTTCGCCGAAGCGCACGTGGTACGAAATCTCATGGCGCCGACGCGGGCCGTCTTCCTGACGTTGCGCCCACAGGACGCGGCCCTCGCCGGCCGCGGGATGGTGGACCCGGCCGAAGACTTTCTTGACCTGATCGGGAAATAGCTGATCGGCGTCGCGCGGCGTATGCACGGCGAAGGTGCCGCGCGGTTGCAGAACGTGATACGCCTGCTCGATCACGTCGAGTTTCAGGCTGCGTTCGCCGCGTTCAGGGGCGGGGTAGATCACCGTGCGAAAGTCGGCGGGCACGTCCCACAGGTCCGGGGCGGTGACGACGCGCGCGCCGCTGCCAAACGTATTCAGGTCGTCTTGCAGCTGCCGGGCGGAATGCAGGTCCATTTGATAGCAGACCACGTCGCCCGTGAGCCGCGCGGCCAGGCGCGCGACGTGGCCGCTGGCGCCCAGGACGATGGCGATGGGACCAAGCAATCGATCGCCGAGCGCCGACAGTAGATCATGGACCGGCGAAACGATGGGAACGGCACGGGGCAAGAGAGTATTCCTCCATCAACGCGGAAGTGGCGGCGCCGGGGGGTTGGGCCCGCGCCCGCCCTCCCAAACGCGGGGGGGCCGGGGGTAGTGCCACCGGCAAACCCCGAAGTTTGGGTGGGGGGGCCCGCCCCACGGCT
>JBBSES010000276.1:0-6467 GCA_038239465.1 Gemmatales bacterium | reverse complement strand
TGTAGGGTGGGTCGAGCGATAGCGAGGCCCACCGGAGCCTTCTCAGATTCCGGTGGGCCTCGCTATCGCTCGACCCACCCTACGTTTGCATTTATCGTCCACCGTCGAAGGCATTACCGTTGTCGGGCAGGTGGTCCGATTCTGTATCTTATAACGGGACGACAGCCGCAACCGGAAAGGAAAAGTGTCGGACCATGCTCTTTCTCGCCATCGAAACCTCGTGCGACGAAACGGCGGCCGCGGTCTTCACCGAGGAGCCGCGCGTCCTCGCCAGCGTCATCGCCTCGCAAACGGACCTGCACGCGCGCTTCGGCGGCGTCGTCCCCGAGGTCGCCGCCCGTGCCCACCTGACACGATTGCTGCCGGTCATTGACGAGGCGTTGCGACAGGCCGGTGTCACCCTTCAAGACGTCGGCTGCATCGCCGTGCATAACACGCCGGGCCTCGTGGGCGCGTTGCTGGTCGGCGTCAGCGCCGCCAAGATGCTCTCGGTCGCGCTCGACGTGCCGCTCATCGGCGTCAACCATGTCGAGGCACACGTCTACGCCGCACGCCTGTCCGCCGGACGCAATATCTTCCCGTGCGTCGGCCTGGTCGTCAGCGGCGGGCATACGATCCTGTTCGATTGCCCCTCGGCCCTGCGCTTTCACCGATTGGGCGGCACTCTCGACGACGCGGCGGGCGAGGCGTTCGACAAGGTGGCCAGTCTCCTGCGCCTCGGCTTTCCCGGCGGCCCGGCGGTCGAGCGCGAGGCGGCCGACGGCGATCCGAAGGCTTACGCTTTTCCGCGCTCGTTCCTGCGCGACGCGCGGCTCGATTTCAGCTTCAGCGGCCTGAAGACAGCGGTACTCTACGCGGTCCACGGCAACGACTTGAGCCAGCCCACTGCCGTGCCGACGGGCCGACAGCGCGCCGACCTGGCAGCCAGCTTTCAGCAGGCCGCGGTGGACGTGCTGGTGGAAAAATCGCGGCTGGCGCTGCGAAAAACCGGGCATCGGCGCTTGGCCGTCGGCGGCGGCGTGGCGGCCAATCGGACTTTACGCGCCGCCCTCGAACGAATGACGGCGGACGAAGGAACCGAGTTGTTCATCCCGCCGATGCAGCTGTGTACCGACAACGCGGCGATGGCGGCGATGGCCGTCGAGAAATGGCGCGTCGAGGATTTCGCGCCGCTCGATCTCGACGCCGTGCCTGCGTATGCGCCGAGCGCCGTTTCTTCTCGACCCGAACGGGATCGCGGAGCGCGCGAAACGTAATCGGGGCGAGGCTACTTAAACGATTTGCTTTTCTTACCAACGAATCGCCCCTCCGCGTGTTATGGCTTCCGTAACGACCGGAGGACGTTTTCTTATGGCGATCGAGGCCGACGGGGTTGCGTGCGCGCCCATCATCGAACTGGCGCAGTTGAAGGCGGCTGCCGTGGCCCCCGCCCCGGTCCCCGCCGCGGAGGAGACGCGGGTGCCGCCCCGGACGACGCCGAACCGCGCCCAGCTAATCGCCGCCGCCGAGTCCGAAATGAGCCAACCGCGCCGTTGCCCGGGCTGTTCGCGCGCGAATCCGGCCGACGCCTACTATTGCCACTTCGACGGCAAGCCTCTCGTGCAAGGCTTGCAGCCGCTGCCGTTGGCCCTGGGAAGCCTGCCCTTCCCGGCGCCCTTTTGTTTTTCCAGTGGCCAGGCTTGCGCCAATTTCAATCAGCTGGCTCACGCCTGCAACCACCTCTGGGGGGAGGCGCGAGAGCTTCTCAAGGACGGCATCTGGGCCACGTTTTTCGCCTCGATGGGCCGGCTCGATTTGTCCCTGGCGGCCAAGCAAGCGGCAACGGTCACCGACGCGGACCTCGGATTGAGCCAGCTGCTGGAGAAATTCCCGGCCGATCCCGCGTTCCTGCGACCGCCGCAATTGGAACTCGATTGTCCCAAGATCAATCTCGAATCGCTCGCGCCGGGCACCGACTACACGTTCGATCTCGTCATCCGCAACCGAGGAATGTTGCTGTTTCACGGCGTCGTCTTTTCGAATTTCGATTGGCTGGTCTTCGGCGATACGCTGCCCACGTGCGCGGCGAGTCCTGGACCGTTGACAGTCGATGCCTTCGCGGAGCCGCTCGCGCAGGGCGAACACGTTTGGCCGCGCGAGAAGTTGTTTCAAACGCGCTTCGGCTGTACGATTCCCGTCCTGATCCTGGGGAGCAAACTGCGCGCGGGCTTAAAACCGCTGCAGGGCGAAATCATCGTGGACAGCAACGGCGGCAGCGCCACGGTGCCCGTGCGCGTGAATATCCCGGTGCGGCCCTTTCCCTCGGGAGTGGACGCGAAGGACCTCCTGGCCGGCGTCCGCTCGCCGCGTCAACTGGCGGGCCGAGCCAGGAAGTCGCCTCACGAAGCGGGCCTGCTCTTCGAGCGCGGCTTCGTCAAAGCCTGGTACGCCAACAACGGTTGGACCTATCCGATCGACGGCCCGGACGGCCAGGGGGCGGGCGCCGTGCAGCAATTTTTCGAGGCGCTCGGCTTGACCGAACCGCCGCCCCTGGAGGTCGATCGGGCTTCCCTCTCGTTTACGGGAGAAGTGGGCCAATCGCTGTTGACGCACGTTACCCTCCGCGCCCAAAACGCCAAGCCGGTCTACGCGCAAGCCTGGAGCGACCGCGACTGGGTGCGACTCGAAACGCCCGTATACATGGGCAACAAAGTGCGATTCCCGGTGCGGATCACGGTCCCCGCCGGCCTGGAGACGACGGCGATCGGCCAGGTGACGATCCAGGGAAATGCCCGACAGACCTTTGTCATTTCCGTCGCCGTTGCACGGAAGAGTGCCGAATTGTTTGCGTTTCACGTGCCCCGCGCTCCGCTCTCGAGTCGCGGCTAAACGTTGCCAAGGAGTATCCCTCATGTTGACGCTCATCACATGTCCCACGTGCCATCAGAAGTTCACTATCGCGGAAGGCAGCATGGGCCATCGGCAGACGTGCCCGAATTGCCAGTCGATCTTCGTGGCGGGCAAGTCCGTCGCGGACGGCACGCACCGCAACGGCACGCCGCCGCGGCGCGGACTGCTCGAACGGGCGGCCGACGAGTTGCCCTCGAAGCCGGCCATCGATCGGACCATGCTCGGCGAGGTCGCGGCGGCGATCCGCTATAACTGCCCGCGCTGCAAGAAGCCGCTGGAGTCGCCGGCCATCGAAGCCGGCATCAAGAAACCGTGCCGCTTCTGCGGCGGGCGCATGCAGGTTCCCGCTCCCAACGTCGCGCCGCCGACACTGGATCCGGGTATGAACAAGACGCTGCTGGCCACCGAGGAGGGCGCCCCCGCGCACTTCGCCGCGGCCGCGACGCACGTGCTGGCGCCGCGCTTGGCCGCGCCGCCCGAGAAAACGGCCGCCGAAGTGCTTTCCCCGCGGGCGCGGATCTACGCCATCGGCGGCGTGGCGGCCGCGCTGCTACTCTTCGCACTGGTCTATTTCGTCGGCCGCTACAACTCCGGCATCGAGGCCGACAAGCTGCAGCTGAGCCAGCGGCAAGAACTTGAGCGGCTCAAACTGGACATCGAGCAGAAGACGGCATTGCTCCAACAACAGCAACAGTTCGAGACCCAGCAGCGTCGTCTCTGGGAAGAGCAGCGGACCAAGCAGGAAGCCCGCGAGCGCGAATGGGCCGCGGAGCAAAAGCTCGAACTGGCGAAACTGGCCGTCTTGAAAGACGACAAACTCGCCGCCGACGCCAAAGCCAACTTGGAGCGAAGACAGCGTGAAATCGACGATGAGAGAAAGGCGTCCGAGGAAAGAAGACTGAAGGCCGAGCGCGACACGCGCGATCAGATCGAGGCGCTCAAGAACCAGCTGAACAACGCCAATCAGAAGACGACCACGATCATCCAGCAACCGCCAGTCGCCTACCCGTGGTATCACTATTACCATCGGTATCCGTGGTGATCGCGTGCCGAAACGAAAACGAAGCCGCCGGGGCCTGATCCCCGGCGGCTTCGTTCGTCTCGTGGACGTGTTTTACGAGGACTGCCGGCGCCGGCGCCACTGCATCCAGCCGACGAGACCGGCGCCGAGGAAACCGGAGACGAAGGTCGCGGGTTCCGGCGCGTGGGCGACGGGAGGCGGTTTGGTGCCGCCGCCGCCGTCGGTCGGCGGATGAGTCGTAGTCGAAGTAGGCGGCGGCTGCGGCGCCGGCGGCATCTGGTACACCGGCGGCGGGTTCGGCGGGGTTCCGGGATCGTTCGGGGAACCGGGGTCGCCCGGGTCGGTCGGCACGCTCGTGGTCGATCGAGGTGGCTGCGTCTGCGGGTAAAAGTAGAACGACGCCGCGACCATCATGCCGATCGGATGAAACATCACATCTTGGGTATCGGCATCAGCCGCCAGGGGAGGCGGGCAGCGGGTGCTGGCTGCTGCCGACACGGACGGCCGCGATTCGGCCCAGGCTCCAGACGCGCTGGCGGCGTGAGCGACGACGGTCAGGACAATCCCTATCGGAACGCGATACCACGATAGAAAGGCCAGGCTCATGAGCGGACTCCTTCTGTTCGGTTCGACTCGAAAATGGTTTCCACGTCCCGCTCGGTAACATGCGCCGGGAAACCTGCCCGCGAGATATAGTCGCAAGTCGATTGAAGATTAAGGCCAGTTTGGCCGACGGCCGAAGCCGGTAATTTGGGCGAACGAGATCGTTCGTGCCTTCTATGATTCGGGGCGGTTTCCAGGATCATTCGCGGCTGGCTCGATCCCCTTACCTTGGCCACTTCCCCCGGTCGAAAGAAAGCGATGGAAACGCCGCGTCGTGCGCGACTTTGCCAGCTTGCGGCTTTCCCAAGGGGCGGGATGCTATCCGCGTCCGTCGATGGCCAGGGAGGGTGCCGCGATGAGGAGCATTTGGGCCGGGGCGTTGGCGGGGTTGTCGGGGTGGCTGGTGGCCGCCGCGTCCGCCGACGAAGTCCAGTGGCGTCCCGCCGCTTCGGCGCCAGGCGCCGCCAAGGTGCCGGCGGTGACGTTGGGCCGCCCCGTTGCTACGCTGGGCAGGCCCGTGGCCGTGCCCGTCGCCCCGGTCACGCTCGACCGGCCAGCCGTCGGCGACACGGGTCTTCAGCGCGTCTCGTTCCAGGCGCCGCTCGTCCGCCTGCAGAGCGCGGAGGGCAAGAGCGCCGCCCCCATGCCGAGCAGCCTGACCGCCGAGCCGATCGGCCCGCCTTTACATTCGGGCAGCATGTTCGCCGTCGGAGCGCCCGTCGAGGCCGACGCTTCCTATCGCACGGGTATGGCCACCGAGCCGTTGCCCGGCGGCGGTCCGGTCAGTTCGACGCCGTTCACGATGGGCGAGGCTTCCGCCGTGGAGTACGGCGAGGAAGGGTTCGAGGACGACGGCCACCACTGGCTGCACGGCTTCTACGGCAAGGCCGACAATCTGCTCTGGTGGATCAAAGGCACGAGTACCCCGGTCCTGGCCACCACTGGCCCCGCGGTTCCCGGTGGCGGCACTCTCGGCCAGCCCGGCACCAGCGTCCTCTTCGGCGGCAGCAACGTCCATTTAAATGAATTCAACGGCGGCCGCTTCACCCTCGGTTACTGGTGCGACGATTGCAAGACCAAGGGGATCGAGTTCACCTACTTTTTCATCGGCCAGCGGACGAATGTCTTCAGCGCCAACTCGGGGCAGTTCCCCGTCATCACGCGGCCGTTCTTCAACCTGAACCGCGGCGTGGAAGACGTGGAAATCACCGCCTCGCCCGGCCAGGCCAACGGCGTCCTCACGATCAGCAACTCCCACCGTCTGTGGGGCGCGGAGACGAACTTCCGCTGCAACTACTGCTCGGGCTGCTGGTATCGCGTCGATCTACTGGCCGGCTTCCGCTTCCTCGAATTGACCGACGATTTGAACATCACCGAGCGCATCAGCTTCGTCCCCGGCGCCACGGTGCAGCCGGCCGGCACGCAGGTACTCGTCTCGGATCGCTTCGGCACGCGCAACCAGTTTTACGGCGGTCAGGTCGGCACCAACATCGAGATGCGCCACGGGCGTTGGACCCTCGATTTGCTGAGCAAGGTGGCCCTCGGCTCGACGCACCAGGTCGTCAACATCCAGGGCGATCAGACGATTAAGACCCCGACGGGCAACGTGACGACGTTCCAGGGAGGGTTGCTGGCCCTGCCTAGCAACAGCGGCCGCTTCACCCGCGACCGCTTTAGCGTGGTGCCCGAGTGGGGCGCGACCATCGGCTACAACGTGACGGACCAGCTACGGCTCACTGTCGGCTACAGCTTCATCTACTGGAGCGACGTGGTCCGGCCCTCCGACCAGATCGACCGCGGCCTGAACGTGCAGCAGATTCCCAATGGCCCCGGCGGCCCGACGCTGGTGGGTCCGAATCGGCCGATCTCGCCTTTCCGCTCGACCGACTTCTGGGCACAGGGCTTGAACTTCGGCATCGACTACAAGTATTGATCGCTGGCGAGCGGGGTCGCG
>JBBSES010000275.1:0-6484 GCA_038239465.1 Gemmatales bacterium | reverse complement strand
AGCGACGTACTCTCGGCGATACGGCGGTAGTGGTCGAACACTTCCGTTTGCGACGGCAGCACGAAATAGGGGGTGATGACCGAGACGCCGTCGGCCCCCTCGCGCTCGGCCATCTTCGTCAAACGCACGGCTTCGCGCGTCGTCTCGGCCCCCGTGCCCGCGTAGACTGGCACGCGCTTGTGGACATGCTCCACGGCCGTGGCGATGACTTCTTGCTTCTCGCGCTCCTCCAGCGCGTAGAACTCGCTGTTGGTTCCGAGGACGAAAACGCCGTGAACGCCCGCTTTGATGTGTTCGTCGAGAAACCAGCGCAGGCGAGGCAAGTCGAGGTCTTCGTTGGCCTGCATCGGCGTGGCGACGGGGGGAATGATGCCGTGGACGTGCATGGGATGGCTCTCCAATAATGATGTTTTCGTCGTGTCGGTTTAGGGCACGCCCACGCACATCGCGACGGCATTCGCGATCGGATGAATTTCCGTGGGCGTGACCGCCCGAGGCGCTTGAAGAGCTGGGTTTCAGAAACCGATTTGACTTGAAAAGCATCGGCCCCGGAATCTTTGACCAAGCCGTTGGCGGCCGTCGCTGGCAAATGCGCGAACCAGGCGAAGTTCGCGTAAGAGGCTTTCCAATCCGTTATGGGAACGACGATGCGGAGCGGGAGGCGACCCATCCCTGGAAGGTTGACCACGACGGCGGGTCGAAGTTTGCGGACTTCGGCGCCAATGGATGGGTCGAAGCGAACCAACCAAATATCACCGCGACTCACTGGAGGAAGACTCACCATGAAGATTTTCCTCGCAGTAAGCCTCGAAGTCGGTCAAGTCGGGATTATCGCGGTACTCATGCTCGGCCAAGGCGGCCTGCGCTTCCAAGATGGCATCGCGCTGTTCGGGAGGCAGCTTGCGTATCTCATCCGCGGTCAATGGCTGACTCATCGGGATCGTCCTCGAAACAAGTAGACGAACGAAACATCTCTATCATCGACATTGTACCAGGGGCGCCGTCTCTCGAACAATCTTCTCCGAAAGTCGCTAACCGCCATAACTCGCCCACAGCGCGTCGATTGGATGCGCCACCCACATCCCCGGTTTTTTCTCCCGAAGGTAACGGTTCACTTGCAGCAGACAGCCGACGTTGCCGGTGAAGACCGCGTCGGCCCCGGTGTCGAGAATGTTCTTCGCCTTGCGCTCGCCCAGGCGTTCGGCCATCTCGGGTTGGGTCAAGTTGTAACTGCCCGCGGCGCCGCAGCAGATTTCGGATTCGTTCAAGGGCAGCAGCGTCAGGCCGGGGATCATTTCCAAGAGTTGGCGCGGCTGCTTGCGAATTTGCTGGGCGTGGCACAGATGGCAAGCGTCGTGATACACCGCCTTGAGGTTCAACGGCTTCTCGGGCGGTATCGGCCCGAGGTCCATCAAGAATTCATGGATGTCGCGCACCTTGCCAGCGAACGCCTTGCCATCCGCGGCCGACGGCGTCTCGTGCAATAAATGCTCATAGTCCTTGAGCATCGCGCCGCAGCCGGCCGCGTTGACGATAATGGCATCGACGTCCTTGCCCACGTTGAACGCGGTGCAATTGTCGGCGGCGAAGCGCTGCGCCGGCTTCTCCTCGGCCGAGTGATAGTGCAACGCGCCGCAGCATACTTGAGCGCGCGGTATCACTACGTCGCAACCATTCTTTTGCAGGACGCGGGCCGTGTTCAGGTTGGTTTGCGGAAAGAAGGCGTCGCCGGCGCAGCCCGTGAACAGAGCCACGCGCGCGCGTCGCTTGCCCTCCGCCGGCATGACCTCGGGCAAGCGGCCGTGGTTGGGCTGCAAGCGCGGCACCATATCGTGCAGCTGCCGCACCGAGGCGGGCAAGAGTTTGAGCAATCCCGCTTTCTCGATCAGCTTGTCCAGCCCCAGGCGTTGCATGATCCGCGCCGGCATCAGGGCCAGGCGCGTGCGGCCGGCGTGGGGCGTGATGTGGAACAATAACAATCGTTGCCACAACGGTAGATTGCGGCTCTGCGGCTGCGTCTTGGCCATGTGCAGGCGGAACGGCTCGATCAGTTTGCCGTACTGCACGCCGGACGGACAGGCCGACTCGCAGGCCCGGCAATCGAGGCACAGGTCGAGATGCCGGCGGACGTCTTGGTTCAAATCGAGCCGGCCATCGGTGACGGCGCGCATGAGGTATATGCGGCCGCGCGGGCTGTCCATCTCGGTGCCCAGTTCAACATACGTGGGACAGGCCGAGGTACACAATCCGCAGTGGACGCAATCGAGGAACAATTCGTAATCGATTTTGGCTCCCGCCGTGGGAGCGACGGTGGGCAGCGAGGTGCGCGGCGGATCGACGGTGGTCTTCATTCGATAGTCCAAAGTCCAAAGTCCAAAGTCCAAAGCCGTTGTTTGAACTTAGACCAGGAAGCGGCCGGGGTTGAATAAGTGAGCGGGGTCGAGCTTGTCCTTGACGGCCTTCATCAGCCAGGCGTCCTCGCGCGGTCGGCCCCAAATTGGCAACGTCGCCTTCCATGCGGTCGGGCAGCGCGTGACCACGACGTTGCCCTTCGCGGTCGCGGCCCACTCGTGCAACAACGTTAGCATGGACGCGGCCGGCTCCAACGTCAAGCCGGCGGGCGCGTGGCCGAAGACGATGCCGTTGCCGGCGTGCGCTTGCAGGAGCAAGCCGTCGGGCAACGCGGCCGCCTTCTCGAAGAAGTCGGCCGCGGCGCTCGGCAGCACGTTGGCCTTGAACGACAAAGCAGCGCTATCTTGTAAAGGCAACTCGGCCAGCGCGTGCCACAGTGCGTCGGACGCGGCGCCGAGCCGCGCGTCCATCGCCGTACTCGACGGGCCGGACAGTTCGCGCGTCAGTTGCTCCACTTGCCAGGCGACGGTGGCCTCTTTTTCCTCAAAGCCGACGGCCAGAACGCGCGGCGCGCGCGGCATATCCGGGAGGGCGCCGACGGCCGATTCGTTCAGCAATTCGATGCCCACGGGCCGAGTGCGCGTGCGGTGCAATTCCTCCAGCAAGGGCCGCACCTGGTTCGGCACGCACGAAATCAGCACCAATGCTCGCTCTTCGGGCAAGGGCCGCAGCTTGAGCGTCACCTGCTGGATGATGCCCAGCGTGCCCAGGGAGCCGACGTAGAGCTTGCACAGGTCGTAGCCGGCCACGTTCTTGACGACGCGGCCGCCCGCCTTGGTCGAATGCCCCTCGTCGTTGACGACGCTGATGCCGATGACGTAATCGCGCAAGGTGCCGAAGCCATGACGCCGCAGGCCGCTGACGTTCGCCGCCAGCACGCCGCCGAGCGTGGCCTGTGCCGGGCGCGGCACATCGACCGGCAAGCGCTGGTTCTCGGTTTTCAGAAGTGTTTGCAGACAGGCGACGGTAATGCCGGCCTGCACCGTGATCGTCATATCGCGGGCGGGATAGTCGATAACCTCGGCCAGGCCGGTCATGTCGAAGCCGATGCCGGGGCGCGTCGGCGGCAACCCGAGACCGAGCATGGTCCGTCCGCCCAGCGGATACACGGCCAGCTTTTCCGCGGCGGCGCGGCGGACCCGGTCGGAAAGTTCCTCAACGGACGCGGGCCGAACGACCGGCACGGGGCCGAAATCGTCGATCAGGCAGGACGTGGGTGGCACGATGGCGGATCCGGTCGGTGCGGTTGGCGATGAGGATAGGTTAGGGGTGGAGGTTAGAGTCGTCCACGGAAAGGCCTTCCCGGTTCGCCGCGGCATTTAAATGGTTGTCCGCACGGACAAAAACAAGCGTAGGCAATCCTGTCGTCAGAGCAACGGTCTGGAGTTCGACTGCCGCCGCCAATTGCACGGCATCGTAGCCGCGCAATCGGTGTTTTTCCGCAAGCGTCATGGCCCGCAGAACTACCGCCTCGCTGACGGAAATCAACTGATACTGGACGAGTAAGTCTTGGCGAAAATCACTCAAGCCACGCATTAACACGGCCGGAGTGAGTGGCGGTGCCTGCCGAACCACTGCCGATACAACTTCCACGCCGGTGATACTGGTCACATAAATGTCATTTTTGGCGGTGGGGTCCGTAAGGCCCTGAACCCAGGCACTGCCCAATTCCGCGACGTAACGTTTCACCACCGCGCTGGAGTCGAAGAAGTAACTGGCCACGCTACCTCCGCTCGCGGATGACCAGATCGGAAACGGCATTTCCTTCCACTTCAATGGCTCGTCGATCTTTGGGCAAGGCATCCGGTGGCACGGGCGGCTTGATTTCCGTCAATAAGCCGGGTTCCAGTAATCGCTGTTTGAAGTGAAACTCCCGCGTTTTCTCAGTCTCAAGCTCCTGAGTGCTGCTTGCCATTGTTTTCCTCCAAAGATTGCATTGATGGAGCCAAGTTCCAAGCGGCGCTAGCGGCCTCTACGGTTTCGTCCTCCGCCGCTACCTCGGGCAACTCGACGACGTAACCGCGAAGCCTGCCTTCCGCGATTGGCTCGTAGACCGCCGTTAACGCAAATTCCATGATTACCCCTCCCGTGGCCGCGCGAACGTGCGGAAACAAGTACCCGCAGCAAGTTCTATCCTACCGCCGAAACCGATCGTCCGGCAGGCGAAAGGGATTGTCCTCCGGCGGCGAAGCGGGCGCGGGCGGCGTCGGCGGCTGGTAGCCCTCGATGGGATCGTAGAACTTGTCCCCTCCCGCGGGCGGCAAGTTGCTGGCGATGGTGTAGGCGATGGTCGCTCCGATGACGGCGCCCAGCAGGGCCAGGCCATATGCGGCGCACAGGTCCGGTTCGGTATTGTTGGGGCTGACGATGGCGCTGATGATGCCGCCCGTGAAACCGCCGGCGACTTCCCCGCCGATCCACAAAACGACCGCCAGCGCCTGATAGCCCGTGGCGCTGGCGTAGCCCTTCTCGCGGACGACGCGGCCGATCTTTTTGCACAGGGCGACGATCAACAAGATTTCCAGCATGGGCGGCCTCCAATCCGGCTCTTGGATTCTGTTATGGGAAGGGTTCGAAAGCGGTCGCGCGAAGCGTCCCGCGTCTTTTTCGCGCCGGCCCTCACACCCCGCCAGCCAATGCGTATGGCGTCCTGTGGGGGTTCTTGGCGTCCTGTCCCGTTTTCCACGGGAAACTCGAAGCGGAGCCTTTCGCCGGCTCCCCTTGGAAAACAGCCTTACCCCGCCTGCTTCGCGGTGGCGATATCGACGGCCGCGTTTTTCAGATGGCTCATGCCGATCAGAGCAAGGATGAGACCGATCGGATAGCAGCCGACGAACGAGAGGATGAACGCCCAAAGAAGCATGTTGGCGGACGCGGGCCGGATGCTCATGCCTCGTTCCTCGGCATACGTGTTCATGTCCTGGGCCAAGCCATAGACGGCGATGAAGAACCAGTAGATGTTGAAAAACGGAATGAGCAGTAAGAGGACCGCCTTGCCCGGCGTGGTCCGCGCGTTGCCGTCCTGGATGAGCGCCCATTGCTTGTAGAGCAAGATATACGGAATGATGCCTTGGGCGAATGCCACGAAGCCGAGGAGCAGAACGACGATCAGCAGGGTGACGGGGAACTCGGCCTGACCTGATTGCGCTTTATCGTAAACTTGATAGCCGAAAAACGCGGCCGCCAGTCCGAGTACGAAATCCACGATAAAGAGTAGGAGGAAAAGGCGCCACAGCTTTTGAAACATTTCCGGCCCCGGCCCTCCCGCCGCGGTCGGGCGCGTCTTCGCCTTGGTCGTGCCGGTCGCCTCGCGCGACGGCTGTTTCGCGGTCGGCGCCGGGGCGGACGCCGTGCGAATCGCCTGCGGACTAGCTCCCCCCGGCATCGGAATCGGGATGGCCGTGCCGCAGCCGGGACACTTGCCGCGCTTGCCGGCGTATTGATCGGGCACGGTCAGGGCCTTGCTGCACTGCGGACACTGGACGCGAATGGGCATGGGGGGACATCCGGAATGGATGGCGGTTGGTGGCGGATTGTCGGCGCGGCCGGCGAGACCTTTGCCACGGATGAGATTACCCTAGCATCCAAGCGCGGGCGAGCCAAAGGGAAAACGGCGCCAGCGGCCACTTTCGCGGCGTCAGGCGCCGGCCTCCTTGGCGCGGGCGATATCGACGGCCGTGTTCTTGATGCCATACAGGGGCAGCAGCGCGGCGAGGCGCGCCGAACCACGGGCGTTTCGAGCCGATCCTCGCGTATCGGAGGGCGCTCCTGCCCTTGCGCCGACGGGTCGCTTGCCTCCTTGATCCTTTCCTCGGACGAGGGGCTGAGATCGAGCGGGGCGGTGGCCACGGATACATCGATCACGCTGTTCCGGCAGCGAGGACAGCGTATATGCGTGCCGGCGGCTTCTTCCTTGGCCTGGAATTCTTCTCGGCAATTTTCGCAGTGAACGGTGATGGGCATGGCTGTATATCCTCGTGATCGCGCGGAAACGACAACGGAGGCGGCTCGCTTCAAACGCTGTCTGTCAAGACCAGCTTGGCGAGCGTTTACTTGGCGAGCGGGGGGCGTT
>JBBSES010000274.1:0-6521 GCA_038239465.1 Gemmatales bacterium | reverse complement strand
GCTTACGCGACCCCGCTCGCTAGGAGGTGCGCGGTGTTTGAAGTTCACATCGTCGTCGAATCGCCCGTGGTCGAGACGCCGCGCGTGCTGCAAGCGCGCGGCCTGTTCGACCTGCCCGCGCAGGCGTCGTCGCGGGTCGAGTGGCGCGTGTCCTTGCCCCTCAAAGAGAGACCGTGGCACGTCGGCCTGATCGTCGGCCCATCAGGCTGCGGTAAGAGTACGATCGCGCGCCGCCTGTTCGCGGAAGCGTTGGAAGCCGAGGAAGCGTGGCCCGCCGACCGCTCGCTGCTCGACGCCTTTCCCGCCGATATGTCGATCAAGGAGATAACCGAACTGCTGTCGGCCGTCGGCTTTTCCAGCCCGCCGGCGTGGCTGCGGCCGTTCGGCGTGTTGTCCACGGGGCAACAGTTTCGCGTCCGGTTGGCGCGGCTCCTCGCCTCTCGTCCCGCGCTGGCCGTCATGGACGAATACAGCAGCGTCGTCGATCGCACGGTGGCGCAGGTCGGCAGCGCCGCGCTGGCGCGGACGGTGCGCCGCCGCGGCGGCCAATTCATCGCGGTCACTTGTCACGAGGACGTCGAGGAATGGCTGCAGCCGGATTGGACCTATCGGCCCGAGGACAACGCCTTCGCCTGGAGGTTGCTTCGACGACGGCCCGAGATCGCGCTCGACGTCTACCGCTGCCGGCCATCGGCGTGGCGGCATTTCCATCAGCATCACTATCTAAGCGGGAAGTTGGCGCCGGGAGCGGTCTGCTTCCTGGCGCGCTGGCGTGGCCGACTCGTCGCGTTCAGCGCCTGGATCAACGCCCTGACGAAGCGCGGCGGCAAGCGCGAACATCGCACCGTCACGTTGCCGGACTTCCAGGGCGTCGGCATCGGCGCCGCGCTAAGCGGCCTCATTGCCAGTCTGTGGAAGGCGCTGGGCCAGCGGGCGACGAGTACGACGACGCATCCGGCCTTCATCGCGGCGCGGCGGCGGTCGCCTTTGTGGAAGATGACGCGGCGGCCCTCCCTGGCGTCGGGACGGGATCGCCGGATGCGCCATGCCTCGACGCGCTTGACGGCCGGCTTCGAGTACGTCGGCCCGGCGCTGGACGAACGCACCGCGCGCCGTCTGCTGACAGGGGGTTGACACCATGCCGCGCCTCACCCCGGAGATCGAGCGGCTGATCGTCGCCTCGATCCGCAAGGGGGCGTTACCGCGCGTCGCCGTCGCGTCGGCCGGCATCTCGCGTCGCTGCCTGGCCCGCTGGGTGGAGGAAGCCCGGCGCGATCGGAAGTCGCCCTATCGGCCCTTCCTCAAGAAAGTGCTGCAGGCCCGCGCCCAGGCGCGCGTGACGGCGGCCATCGAGGTCCGCGCCAAGGACGCGAAATTCTGGCTCACGCACGTCGATGGCACGGCGAAGCGTGAAAGAGAAGGCGAAAGCTTGGCGAATTTCATGTCCTGGCTGGCAACGCTGTTGCCGGCGCTCGATCCTTATCCCGCGGCGCGGCAGGCGCTCGCGGCGGCGCTGGAAAACGGCGCTCGCGAAACGGTAAACAACTCCCATCGCAACGCACTTTGACTTGCGCCCTCCTCCCCGCTTATGGTTTGTGTACATCCGTACACATAAGAATCCTATGCCCCATCTCCTTCACCTTCAGCTGCTGTTGCGCGACCTCGATGCCCTGCGAACCGTCTGTCGGCGGCGCGGCTGGGAGTTCCGCGTCGGGCAGCGGCGCTATCGCTGGTTTGGCCGTTGGCTGGACGATTGCCCCTTGCCGACCGGCGTGGAGGTCGAGGAGTTGGGCCATTGTGCCCACGCCATCGGCGTCCCCGGATGCGCGTACGAAGTGGGCTTGCTAGCGCGGCGAGGGCACTACCTGCCGGTGTGGGAACCGACGCTCGAACTCGGCGCCGCGCTGGGAGCGAACGGCGGCAAGCTGTGGCAATCCTACGCCGGCGAGGTGGCGCGGCGGGCGGCCCATCGGCGCGGCCATGCGTTTGGCCGGCACGTCGATAGCCGCGGCACCCTGCGACTGCGCGTGGCGGCGGCTTCGTCGGCTCACGTCCGCGTGACGGCGCGCGGCGATGCCACGCTGTTGATCTTTGGAGCGGCGGACACGTTCGGCTACCTGGCCGAGGCGCTGGGTGTCGTCGCGGTTACGGAACTGGTGGATGCTTGAGGAGTCTATCGATGCCACGTCTCAATGACCGTTCGACTTTGCTCCGTACTTTGACGCGCCAAATGCTGCGGCGGCAACGGCGGGGCGTCGCGGAGGAGCAACCGGCGCGCTGCCCGCTGTGCGACCGTGTCATGGTGGTGCTGATGGGTCGGCGCGGGCCGTGCTTCCGCTGCGGGTGCGGGGATCGGAACGCTTCCACGAAACGGCGCTAACCGCCGCGCGCTTGCCGATTCTCCGCCAGCATGTTGCAGAAGAGCGCCCCTTGCTCGATGGCGTCGTCCAGGGCGACGTGCGTGTGCGGCGTCGGATCGAACCAGCGTCTTGGCATCTGCCGCTTGACGGCCTCTCGATAATCGCAGCCCAGCTGCGCCATGGCGAACGTCTTGATATCGAGCGCCGAAAAGGAGAAGGGACTCTCGCCGGCGAAGCGGATCAGATACCAGTAGACAAAGAGAAAATCGAAGCAGGCCGGATAGGCGACGAACACGACTGGTCCCGGCAGTTGCTTCAACCAACCTACATAGCGCGGCAGCGCCTCTTCCGGCGATTGCTGATTTTTACGCGATGCGGCGTAGGCGTCGGCGTTGCGTTGCCACCATTCCCAGGTGGCGGGATCGGGGGCGGCGTCGGGTAGCGTTTCTAAATTAGCGCTGAAGGTAGCGAGGAGCGTCTTGTCGGCGCGATACGCGGCCGAGGCGAAGCTGAGCATCGAATGCGGCCCCGGAATGGGGCCGTCGGTTTCGACATCGGTGCTGACGTAGATTTCGGGCATGGGCATCTCCGTTTAGCCGCGCCGGCGAGCGGGGCCGCGTTAGCGCCCCGAGCGCGGAACACGCGAAACGTAAACAAATCCCGTCGCGGCTAAACGGTATACGCAACCAATCACTCCTTCTTCAATGGCGCCAACAAACTGGGCCGCTTATCGCTCAACACCTTCTGCGCCGAAGTGAGGATTTCGGGCAACGGCGGCGCCGCGCCGCCGAGGGCGCGATACCAGTCGGCGGCGAAGACTTGCCACTTGGCGGGGTCGATCTCGTCGGGCTTGCCGGACTTCGTCAGGTTGAACGCGCGGGCGAAGCAGGCGACGTGCGTGTCCTCGTCGAGTTCCAGGTCGCGCGGCAGGGCGTTCAGTTCCTCGGCGTAGCGGAACAGGCCGTCGAGCTTGTTCTGCAAGAGGTAGTAGCTCAAGGCCCAGGCCATGACGCGGGCGCGGAGGACTTTATCGGGGTCGCCGTTGGCCTCGTGGAAATAGCGATCCGCGAGGACGCCGCGCAGGGCGACCTCGGGACTTTCGAGCAGGGCCGATTTGTTGCGATCCCAGAGCTTGAAGTAAGTGAGGTAGACCCAGTGCGGCGCGGCGAAGGTGGGCCAAAAGGCGCCGACCTGGCTGACGGGATCGTAGCGCGGCGTCTCGAAGGCGCTGGGCAGGCCGACCTGCAGCCATTCGGGAAGGACGACGGTGCGCGGCATGAGGCCCGTGGCGATGAGCAACTGATGGGTGCCTTCGTGGCTGACGCCGGCCAATTCGGATTCTTCGGCGAGGGCCTTGCGGACGAGGGCGATGGTCATAGCCCGGAAGATTTCGGGCCAGAGCGTGGCGCCCGCCTGCGGATTGGTCCGCAGTTGGTCGTTGACGGATTTCGGCCAGCCGGCGCCGCCGCGCAGGAGGAGATCGAAATTCCAGCCGGCGGTGGCCATATCGTCCTTTTGCTTTTCGAGTGCCATGACCGAACCGTCGGCGCGCGCCTGGCAAAGGACCAACAGCGCGTCGCGGCGGGCACAAAAGGCATCGGTGACGGCCGGCACGTCGCCGAACGCATGGCGCAGTTCCTCGTAGCGCTTTGGGTCGGCGACGAGGACGGCCATCAGGCGGCGTTCGGGCAGGGGCAGCGCTTTGCCGCGCAGCGCGAACCAGTAATAGAACTGGAGGAAATTGCGTTCCAGCCGATCCAGGCGGCCTTTGGCTTGGGGATCGGTGGCGTTTTCGCAAAGCAATGTGTAGCGGTTGCCGGTCAAGGTGGTGTTGGGCAGCCCCTTGTCCTTCCAGGCGGCGACGTCGTCCCTGGTGGGTGTTTTCTTGAGTTTCTCGCGCAGTTCCTTGACGGCGGCGGCGGCGACAACGGCCGACTTGTCGCCCTTGTCGGTGCGATTGACCATCTCGTCGAGAAGGCTCTGAAACGCCTTGTCGTTGCCTTCGCCGAGGCGATAACGCTGGTCGGCCAACATGCCGTTGGTCAGCATCCACTCGGCCTCGCGGCGGTAGTCCTCGGCGGTGCGGTCCTTGGCGCGCTCCAGTTCGGCGCGCCGACTCTCGGCGCGTTTGCCCACGGTCGGCAGTTTGGCGATCTGCTTCACCTGCGTGCCGCCATCGCCGTCGAGGATGAGCGCGCTCTTGCCCCACCGATGGTAAATCAAGCCCACCTGCTGGCCCTTCGGCATTTCCAGTTTCAACTGCTCGGGTTCGTATTTGCCGCCGCCGGAGTATTCGAGGAAGGCGGCCAGCGGAGGGGACGCTTCCTTGCCCTTGACGAGTGGGTCGGCCTTGTCGCCGCCGGTGGTGATGATGGCGTAGTCGGCGCGGACGAGGCCGACGCCGGCAAAGAGCAACAGGACAGATGTGAGAAGCCGCTTCATGACGCGAAGCCCTCGACGAGAGATGAGAAGGCGCGAAACGTAAACAATACGGGCATCACGCGCTGCCGAGTTCGGCGAGGATGCGCGCCGCCTTGTTGGCGTCGTCCACGGTGTCGAAGGCGGCGAAGCCGACGAACTTGGCGTCCATGACGGCCATCGTCAGGCCTTGCAGGGTGATGCCGGCGATGGCCCATTGCTGCGTGAGACGATGGGCGAGGCCGGTCTTGTTGTCGCCGCGCACGCACAGCACGACGGGGTCGTGCGTCTCGGCGAAGCCGGCGGCGCGGGCGGCGCGGACTTGCGTGGGACCCGTGACCGGCGCGACGTACAGAATGCCGGTGCCGGGACGCGACGCCAGCCGTCGCGTGAGGATGAATTCGAGGTTGGCCTCGGCCTGGGCGAGCGCGGACAACTTGCTGGCGACGCCGCCGGCGCGGTCCTCGACCTCGACCGACCAGACGTGGACGCGGTCCAGTTGGAAGCTCATGGTGCGATCCTTTTTCCCGAAGTGGGGTGGAGACGATAATTTTTCGATTATAGGGCAAGGGAGCAGGGGAATGCCAGCAGGGAGACAGGGAGACACATTTGAATGGCGGGCGCGAAACGGCAAGCCCTGGGTGGTCGCACCAATCCATTATTCTCCTTGTCTCCCCTTCTCCTTGTCTCCTTGTCTTTCCCTCTCCAGTGCCTGTACCCAAGCGCCAGAATCCGGTATCCTGTACCACGGTGACGGAACTCGGAGGAATCCCCCGTGAAGATTCGCAACTATCAACCCGGCGACGAGGCGGCGCAGGCGGCCGTCTACAACGAAGCCGCCGCGGAATTGCCCAAGTTCAAGCCGGCCACCGCCGACGAGGTGCGCCGCCGCATCCAGGCCAAGGACTTCGATCCCGGCCAATGCTTCTACGCCGAGCAGGATGGCAAGGTTGTCGGCTATGCGGTTTCCCGGCCCAATGGCCGGGTCAGTTTCCCGTGGGTACTCAAAGGGCACGAGCATCTCGCCGAGCCGCTGTTCCAGGCCGTCATCCTGGCGCTGAAGGAACGCGGCCATAAACTCGCCTTCGCCGCCTATCGCACCGACTGGAAGGCCCAAAACGAATTCTTCCAGTCGCGCGAGTTCAAGCTGGCGCGCGAGATGGTCAACTTCGTCGTGGACATCGTCGAAATGCCAACGCCGGCGGCGCGGCCCAGCCTGCCCTTCTCGCCGCTGCGCAAGGAAGACCTGCCGGCGGTCTTCACCCTGGTCCCCGAGGCGTTGCGCGTCAAGTCGCCCGAGGAACTGGAGAAATGCCTGTTCGAGAACCCGTACTTCGCCGCCGACTCGGCATTCGTGCTGCGCGACAAGGCGGGCGGTACTCCGCAAGCGATCGGCATCCTGGTGCAGAGTCCGGGATACGCCGACCCCAAGCAGGTCGATTCGTCGATGCCCTGCTTCCGCCTGGGCGCCTTTGGCACCGAGGGGATGGACACGAAGCGCATCAACGGGTTATTCAGCTTCCTGGCCAAGCCGGGACGGGAAACGTCGTCGCTGGGCCTGGATTTGTTGGGCCACGCCGCCTTCCGCCTGGAGGAAACGCCGACGGCCTGGTTGGCGGCGCAGGTGCCGTCGGACGTGCCGCACTTGCTGCGGTTCTATCAGCATCACTTCCGCCGGCAGGGGAGCTTTCCGGTGTACGAGCGGGCGTTGTAAGGTCATAATTCTTGGCGAGCGGGGAGCGT
>JBBSES010000273.1:0-6533 GCA_038239465.1 Gemmatales bacterium | reverse complement strand
GTCCGCCATGGCTTGCCTCTTCTATCCAGGTGATGGCTCGATGTCGGCGAACGGGGTCGCGTCAACGTCCCGCTCCTTGGGGCACTGACGCGACCCCGCTCGCCGACTTTATCATCGGCCGCGTTCATCGATCTTCTTCATCTTATCTACTTACTTGCCGTAGAGGCTCGTAATACTGGCCGCCTGTTGCCTTTGTTCGAGCCATTGCGTCACCTCGCGGACTTCCTTGACGAGGCCCTGCACCTGTTCGCGCTCGCCGCGCAACTCGGTGGCCAGGTCCGCGGGGATGCCGGCGTAGGCGCCGCTGAGGGCGTCGCGCAGGCGTCCCTGCAATAACCCCTGGAATTCCCCGCGAATCTTGGGCCAACGCAACGGCAACACCAGGATGATAAGGACGTGCAGGGCCACCAAAACGACGAGCGTCACCATGAACGGCAACAGCGCTTGCGGCCAACCGAACGGCTGATCGGTGAGCATGAAGACACGCCATAGCACAAAAGCGGCCGAGCCAAGCAGTGCCACGGGAGGCAGGACGTTGCCGAGAACAATGATGCCCCCGTGGAGCACGCGGCGCATGCCAGTCGGTTGCGACCACTGGCGTTCGACGTGAGTGAGGACTTCGACGAGCATTTGCGCGTAGCGGCCGCGCCAGTCGATCTTGGCCGCGTTCTCGGTGCGCTCTTGCAAGAGGGTCAGCGGAAAGCCGTGGTCTTGCCCCTGCAAAAGAAGGCGGTCGGCGAGCGCCTTGCCGCGGGCGTCGAGCTGCCGTTCGCCGGCCACGCTGCTCAGGCTGCGCGTGAACTCCTGCAAGTTCCAGCTGTCGGGCGTCTCGACCTTGGCGCCAACTGAGGGCCGGGGCAGCAGCGAGACCCCTTTGCTTAGGCTGGTGCCCATGTATTTGGCCTTCGAGAACATGTGCATGTAGCCCGCCATCAGGCCGCGAAAGTGCCGCTGGCTTTCCACCGTGAAATGATGCTCGATCTCACCCTGAAACGGATCGAGCGTGTTGAGCAGGATATCTCCCGTCGTCGTCGCTTCCTCGCCGAGCGACTTGGCCCAGACGCCGCGCGTGCGGACGGCGGCGTCGGCGAGGTCGGGCGGCGCGGCTTCCTCCAGGGCGACGCACAACTGTTCCAACAGTTGATTGATGCCGCGCGCCTTGATCGCCTCAATCTCCAGTCGATTCAGGCCCATCTCGATCCAGTTGACCAGGTCGAGAAATTGTTCTCCTTCGGGCGGGTCGCCGATGTTGCTCTCGCCGTTGGCCTTGTCCACCCAGTGCTGGGCATTGGTGCGGAAGATGAGCGGATCGACGAAGCCCAGTCCCTTGAGGTCACGGAGCAAGTCGTCGTCGGGCCGCATCCCGACGCCGATGCCGTGGATGCAGCGATCCCACTTGTTGAGGACGAAGGCGAAGGCGTGGCGCTGTCGCTGCTTGAGGAATTCGTCCCAGCCGATTTGATCGTGATATTTCTCCTGCGAGCCGACGTAGAGGACCACGTCGGCCACCGGCAACAAAGAACGAACCGTTTCGCGGTGGGCGACGACGTTGCTATCGAGGTCGGGCAGATCGACGAGCAGTTTATGTTGCAACGCTGGCCGATCGTGGGACATCAGGCGACACGTTCGCAATTGCGGATCGAACTTCTCGGGCTTGACCGATTCGTGATAGTAGACGACCGGATCACGAGTGGTCGGCCGGGCGAAGGAGGCCTGGGCAACGGCGCCGCCGGCCAGGGCATTGAGCAGCGTCGATTTGCCGACGCCGGTGCCGCCCATGAGCATGACGGTCAGCGTGGGCCGTTCCACGTCGAGGGCGTCGGCCTGGCGGTGGATGTCGTCGGCCAAGCCCTCCAACGCTGCCCGGTTTATTAGGTTCAACGGGAAGACATGCTTGGTGTCCAGCCAGGCGCGCAGGCGCCGCTCCAGGCCGCGCAGCAGCGGCGCCAACGTCCGCAGCACGGTCTCGCCGCTGGTGACGGCTTCTTCCTTCGGCGGCATGGTCGCCTCGACTGTCATGCTTTACTCCGCCGCTGGCTAGAGGTTTGATCCGAGCTTCGTCGTCACCGCCTGATTCAGCTGCTGCACGCCAGTGGGAATGCGCTTCAGCGCTTCTTGCAAGCGTTCGTAGGCCGAGCCGCCGGTCGCGGGCCATTGCGTCATCCACTCGGCGAGTGGCGTGGAGATGAATTGCTCCACGAGCGCCATTTGCCGTTTGCGCGTCTGTTCGCGCTGGCCATCGACGTATTGCGAGCCGAGCCATTCGACCAGCTGCTGCGTGACTGAGGCGGCCAATGGCACCAGGAGCAAATCGAGGGCGAACGTATGGCCCGCGGTGACGACGGCGCCGACGATGGCCGCCATGTCGATGGCGAACTTGCCGGTGCGCAGCGTGTTCAGCATCGCCGGGTTCTTTTCTAACTCCTCGTAGATCGAGCGGGCCGTGCGTTCGATCTCGTCGGCCAGGCCCAGCTGGAAGCTGCGATAGCCCGTTTGAAAGCGCTCCTTGGCTTGCTCGACGATGGTGCCGCTCTCGAAGCCTTTCTCGATGTGCGCCCAGACGGGATGCGTCGCCGACAGGCGGACGGCTTCCTTGCGCAGATGGTCGAGCCAGCCGTTGAGAGCCGCTTCGAGGACCGGCAATTCCGGCTGTTGCAGCGATTCGGGCCGCGACATGGCCGAGCCGAGCCAGCCCTTGAGAAAGCGATACGGCGCCCGCAGCACCCACAAGGTATTGCTGACGACCTGGCCGACGCCGGGCAGTTCCAGCAGTTCCAGCAGGCGGACCAGCGCCTCGTCGAAGCGGCGAAACTTCTCGCTGTTGAGATACTCGGCTTGGTAGCGATTGTCGAACTCGGTGTGGCCCGATTGGACGGCGCCGCGCCAACCCTCCAGGGCGGCGAGGTCTCGGCGCGCGACGCCGAGCAGGTGGTCGATCGACGCCATCAGGTAATTGGTGCCGTAGCGGACGGAACGACGGCGGGCATCCTCGGGCCGCGGTTGGCCGCACGCGGCCACCTGGTTGAGGAGTTGAATGCGATACTGCGCCGCTTTGCCGGTGGGGTTGCTCAACTCGGCGGGCGACATGAACGGGATGGCCAGGCAATTGACGGCGCCGCCGGGCAGCTGGCTGAGGACGGCGCTCTTGAAGTGGGCGAGGAATGCCTGGGCGTCGGCCTCGCGCATCTTGGTGATGGCGACGATGACCGGCTTGCCCGCTTGCAGGAGCATCTTGAGGAACTGCGTTGGCACCTCGTCGTTGTAGCGCTCGTCGGAGGCGACGTAGACGAGGACGTCGGCGAGGCCACAGACTTCGAGAAGGCGCGGCACGTACCCGGCCGCCGCCCAGGTCGTCATGTCGGGGCAGTCCCAGATGACGAAGTCTTTCAGCAGGGTATTGCTGTGCGCGTCCACCGTGATGCGCCGGACTTGATAGACGTCTTTATCGAGACTGGCCGGGGCCGGTTCGCTAAGACGCTGCAGCGGGCCGAGGAAGCCGAGGTGCGACGGCCAGGTCAAGTTGCCGTTGGTACTGGTGTAGGCGACCGGATGGCGCGTGAAGCCGGCTTGGGCGTTGGCCTCGGCGGTGACGGTGCCGGTCAATAAGTTCACGACGGTGCTTTTGCCGGCGCCGGCGCCGCCGACGACGATGACGTGCAGCGGAATGGCCGCCTGATTGTCGAGGAACGGGCCGACGGTGTTGCGCACCAGCGCCGCCGCCAGGCGCAGCTGGCCGGAGTGTGCGGCGTGGTCGGCCTGCGTCCGGCAGTATTGTTCGAGCCAACTGAGGTCGTCGGAGAGTTGGCCGTAGAGCGCGCGTGTCGCCGCGGTATCCATAATCGAGGGTCCGTGGTCCAGCGCCGCGGCGTCGCGCCGGCCGAACCCGGCCCGCGCGCCGTCTCCGCGACAAAGGGTTTCTATGAAGTCGGTTGCGTTTGGAAAATGGCCGACGCGCTGCCGGCACGGTCTGAGATTGTATCACAAGGCGACGCGGGCCGCGAATCGAGGGCGAGTACGCGGTTAACCTAGCCCCGGCCCACCCGGAACGCCTCCAGCGGCACCGACAGCGGCTGACCAAGCAGCAGTTCGCGTAAGACCTGCGCCGTACCCAGCGAGAGTTGAATCCCCGAACGGAAGTGACCCACCGCCACGAAGAGATTGTCCACGCCGGGGACGGGGCCAATGGTGGGCAACCCGTCCGCACTCCCCGGACGCAAACCGGCCCAACAGCGTTCCAGCGATGCTTGCCCGAGCGCGGGCACGAGGTCGGCCGCCAGCTGGAGCAAATCGGCGATGGCGCTGGCCGTCGTCCGCTTGTCGAAGCCGACCGCTTCCTCGGTGGACCCGACCAGCACCCGGCCGTCGCCGCGCGGCACCAGGTAGCGTTTGCCGCGACAGATGACCTTGTGCAGCAACGGCACGCCGGGGCTAAGCAGCGCGATCTGCCCGCGCACGGGGTGGATGCCGATGGGCTGGCCGATGCCGTCGAGCAGGGCCTCGGCCCAGGCACCGGCGGCGATGAGATAACGCTCGGCCTGGCGCGACCCAAGACCCGTGCGGAGACTCGCAACGCGCGCGCCGTGCCGCTCGAAACCGTGGACCGGGCAGCCCGGCTGAAAGGCGACGCCCAACCCCTCGCAAGCGGCGCGCAGCGCTTTCAAGTGGCGCGGATTGCGAACCTGCGCCATCTCGGGGATGTAATAGCCGTGGGTCAACTCTGGCGCCAGCGCCGGTTCCAGGCGATGGATGGCGCGGGCGTCGAGGGTCTCGAAGGCGACGCCGTGGCCGCGCCATTCCTCGGCGGCGGCAGCGGCGTCCTCGCCCAGAAATTCCAGACCGCCGCACTTGCGGTAGCCGTTGTCGATGCCGGTCGCCTCGCGCAGCTCAGCGGAGAGGGTCGGGAACAAGGCGACGCTACATGCCCGCAATTGGTCGTAGGGCGACAGGCCGGCGGCGCCGCTGCCCGGTGGCAAGATGCCGGCCCCGGCCCACGACGCCTCTTGCCCGAAATCGCCCTGCTCCACGACTTCGACGAGAACGCCGGCGCGCGCCAGGAAATAGGCGGCGCTCAGTCCGATGACGCCGCCGCCGATCACGAGCACGTCGGGATGGGTGGTCATGCGGCAATTATAGGAAGCGCGGCGGAAATGAAACGAAGCCTCCCCGAGACCGTCTCGGAGAGGCTCCTATGGGGAAGAGTGGGTGCCACAGGGAAAGCGGAAGACAGCCGGGCACGGGTCGGGGCGTACGCTCCAGGCGCCGAGGCGGATTCCGAGGCAGGGACCCGTCGCAACCCGATTGCGACAGACCTCGCCGCTTGAGGGGCGCAGCCGTCCAACCCGATCCGGCAGTCTTCCGCGGTTGCTTGGTACATGCGAGGAACGCGAGAGGACGGGAGACTTGCGCGCGTTTACCGAAAATTTGCCCGGGAGGGTTGCCTACTCTCCTTCCAACTGATGATCGCGCAAGTCGGTGACGAACATGTGGCCCGGCGCGTGCGTCAACATGAGTTCCGGCCGCGATTCCACCGCCACCGCTTGGGGCGTCACGCCACACGCCCAGAAGACGGGCACCTCGCCCGGCCGAATTTCGACGGCGTCGCCGAAGTCGGGCCGGGCCAGGTCGCGGATGCCCAGCGCCGCCGGGTCGCCGAAATGCACCGGCGTGCCGTGGGCGCGCGGGAAGCGGCCGCATATCCGCGTGGCGACGATCGCCTGCGCCGGCGTCATCGGCCGCATCGAGACCACCATCGGCCCGTGAAAGACGCCCGCCGGCCGACACATGATATTCGTGCGATACATCGGCACGTTGCGGCCTTGTTCGATGTGCCGCGGCGTCAGTCGCGCTTCGGTCAAGGCGTTCTCGAAGGTGAAGGAGCAACCGATGAGGAATGCAACCAGATCATCGCGCCAGTGCGAATGCAAGTCGGTCGGTTCGTCGACCAAGTCGCCGTGCCGATAGACGCGGTAGCGCGGCACGTCGCTGCGCACGTCGGCACCGGGAGCGATTGACTTCGGCTCGGGGTCGCCCGGTTCCGTCACGTCGAGCAAGGGGCACGGCTTCGGATTGCGCTGGCAAAACAGCAGGAAGTCGAAGGCAAAGGCGCGCGGCACGACGACGAGGTTCGCTTGGACGAAGCCCATAGCCAGCCCCGCCGTTGGCGTTGTGAGGTTGCCGGCGCGGGCCGCGTAACGCACGTCGGCGCCGGTCATAAGTGCTGAATACTCAGGGGGCTTACGCCCCCCGCTCGCCGGGGCATTGTTCAATTCCGCCAGGCGGGCCAGCGCCACAGCGTATTGCTCGAACGTTAGGCCATCCACCGCGTCGGTTTCGGCGCCGCTGACGCCATCGACGAGCGGGCCGCGGCGGACCATGCCTTGCAAGATGTCGCGTTCGCGCTGCAGGTCGTACAACCCGGGATCGCTCTCCGCGCCGCGCAACAGGCGAACGCCGGTGGCAAATCCATAAGCCCCCCAATTGCTAATGCCGCTGACGATGAGGAAGTCGGTCGGCACGCGGCAGGCCGACACGCC
>JBBSES010000272.1:0-6556 GCA_038239465.1 Gemmatales bacterium | reverse complement strand
TGTTTTATTGAGGGGGCGAGGGGGGGGCTAACGCCCCGGGAGTGTGCATCCTCCGGGGGCTTACCCCCCCCGCTCGCCAAGTTACGCCAGTTGATATTCCGGCAACGTCATGATCGCGTGAGCCGCTTCGCGCACGCGCCAATCGAGGTCGGCCCCTTGCGGCTTGCCGTCGCTCATGTAGTCCACGAGCTTGGCGTGAGCCGCCTTGCTCAGCGGGCCTTGCAGGATGGCGTTTTCCAGCAGGCGGACGATGGCGGCGGCTTCCGTCAGCTTCTCGCGGCGGACGATCTCGGCAACATCCCACTTAGCGTCGGGCGGCGGCGTCTTGGCAACGGGCTTCTCCGGCGCGCCCTCGTTCGGGAGGACGGGCAACTCGGCCTCGATCGCGTTCTCGATAACCGCTTCGCCGAAGCGGCCACGATCTTGCTGCACTTTCCAGGCGTTCCCCGAAGCCACGCCCTCGGCGAAGTTGTGCCGAGCCAGGACCGTGCTGGTGTTCAGCCACGCCTTGCCGCCGGGCCAGCCCTTGACGTTGGGCGGCGCGAACAGCGCTTGCCCCATCGACTCTAGTCGCGGCAAGAGCGCCTCGGGCGGCACCGGCACCGGCCGGCGCGTCACCGTGAGGGCCGCGCCGACGGTCAGTTCCACCGGCGTCTTGACGCGCTGCCGATAGGCGTGTTCCGAGAAAAAGTGGCGCGATTGAAGGATCGTGCGAACCAACGCACTAAGGTCGTAGTCGCTCTTCTTCAAGCCGTCGGCCAATGGCTGCAGGAAGGCGGCTGGCGGCGCGACGTTCTCGCCGACCAGGAAGGCATACAACTTGCGGACCAGGAAGCGCGGCGCGGCCGGCTGCTCCAGGCAAACGCGGACCACGTCGCCGCCGTCGAGATTGCCGGTCGTGCCCAGCACGGTCTTGGCGTCGTCGTCGTGCAATTCGGCGCGGAATTTGTAAGCGTCGGCCTCCACGTGCCAGCCGGTGAAGGCGCGGGCGGCTTCCCGCACGTCCTGTTCCTTGTAGTTGCCGACGCCGAGGCTAAATAGCTCCATCAGTTCGCGAGCATAGTTCTCGTTCGGCTTGCCCCTGACGTTGGCGTTGGAGTCGAGCCACAGGAGCATCGCCGGGTCCTGGCTCATTTGCTGCAGCAATGGCCCGAACTTGCCCAGGGCGTGCTTGCGCAGCAGTTCGTTTTGCCGGGCGATCAGGGGTAGCTTTTGCACCTTGACGACGCTGGTGGCGAAGTGGTTGTGCCAGAAGAAGGTCATCTTCTCGCGCAGCGGATGGGGACTGTGCATCATGCGATAGAGCCACCAGCCGCGCAACTCGTTGGCGTTGTCGCGGCCGGCGATGGTCTTGCCGAAGCGTTCGAGGCTACCGTCGAACGCCTCGGCCTTGGGATCGCCTTGCATGAGGAGATCGAGGGTGGCGGGCAGGCCGCGTTTCTCGGCGGCCCGCAACTCGTCGATGGAGACACCGAAGGCGGCGCGTCGATAGAGGTGGGCCGCCTGTTTCAGGGCGAAGGCGTCCTTGTCGTCGGGCTGCCAGGGTTTCCAGGCCTCGGCCGGGTCGAGTTTGTCCAGAGGCGGCAAGGCGGTTTGGGGCATCGGGGATCCCTGCCTCGTGAAAGGAGAAAGTGGGGGCGAACGTGGGAACCGTCGAGAAAGGCCGTGGCGGCTGACGGAAATACGAGTGGAGTGTAGGGCAGAGAACGGGGCGGACGCAAGGAAAATAGGCGGATCGTTGAGGCGCGGCTTGTTTACGTTTCGCCAAACGTAAACAAGAATACTCAGCCCCCGACTTCGAGAAAGCGCAAATCGTCCGTATCGAGGTCCAGCAGCGCCACCGTATACGACGACGCCCGATGCAGCGCGCCCGGATTGATACAGCGAATCGTGCCGTCGCGCCGATCTTCCGCGATGTGCGAGTGGCCGAAGAGGAAGTAGTCCGGCTTCATGTCCTTGAGGCGGCGCACGTCCTTCGTCATGTGGCCATGTGTCACGGCGATGCGCTTGCCGTGAAGGGTTACTTCGCCGCCCCATTCCAGGCAGGTGGCGCCGGTTTGGGCGGCCATGACTCGCACGGCGGGCCAGTCGTCGTCGTTGTTGCCCAGGACGAACCAGAAGGGACGACCGGCGCACGCGCAGGCTTGCACGATTTCCGGCCCCATCAAATCGCCGCAGTGGATGAGGGCATCGGCCCCCGACTCGACCAATAATTTGACGGCCGCCAGGGTGCGGTCCAACTGATTGTGCGTGTCGGAAAGGATGCCGAGGCGCATGAAAGGTGGCTCACATCAAGGCGAGCAGTTCGCTCTCGGACAGCTTGCTGGTGAAGGCGCAACCCAGAAGCCAGGAGTCGCCTTCGCCGCGCGTCAGGCGGACGACGCGGACGAGCAAGTTGCGGTTGACCGTCTGCTCCACGTCCTGCAACTCGACCGATAGGAGCGTGCCCGGCTCGAAGCGGCGGTTGACGACGATGCCGACGCCGCTGGTGGACACGTCGTGCACCGTGGCCGTCCACGCCTCGTTCTTCCGCGCGGTGATCGGCCGGCAGGAGTTGTCCGGGCTGAAGTTTTCCGGACTGCACGGGTAGCGCACGGCGGCACGGCGTTCCGAGCCGGCGGACGGACGCGGGCTGGCTGGATCGGACATCCCTCAACCTTTCGGCTCAGAGGACGACGGGGCGGGGGTGCGGGGAATGCTCTTCTGAATGGTACTGCCCTTCTGGCTCCTTGGCAAAACAAAACGGGAAGGAGGCATGGTTTCGGCGCGCTGAGGCGAGCGTCGAGTCATAAGGCCGACGTGTGAGCAACTAACACGTCGGCCTTACGGCTCGACGCTCGCCCTTCTTTCCGGCATCTCCTTACCGGGCCACCCCGGTCCATTTGACGAAGTAAAACGTCAGCGGTTCCGTGCCCGTGTTCTTGATGCCGTGCGGCACGTTCGGCTCCGTGAACATGACCGATCCGGGGCCGACGACAGTCGTCTTGCCGTCGCAGGAGATTTCGCCTTTGCCGGCCGTGACGATCATGACTTCTTCTTCCGGGTGCTTGTGAATGGGGTGCGGCTCCAGACCGGGCTTCAAGCGGAACTGACCGACGACGAAGGCGCGCGTGCCGGTCGTTTCCCCTTCGAAGTAGACGCCTACCTCGCCGCGTGGCGTGCCCTCGAAGGCGAACTCTTTCAGCTTCACGTCGGCCAAGTTGACGGTCTTCGAGTCCAGCAGTTTCGCCTTTTCTTGAGCGAAGGCCCGCTCGCGCAACGACCAGCCGGTCGCCAGGAAGAGGGCCAGAAGCGTGGGGACGATCGCGCCGGCGTGTCGAACGAAGCGGCGTGGCATGGGCCACCTCCAAATATATGTGAAAATGATACCGGGTGATTGTAGCGGTCGAGCGCAATCCGTGGCTTCCTTTGCATCGTCCTTTCTCGTGAAGGAATGGTCCCTCGCTCGGGAGATGCCATGCGATTTCGACCCTCTCTGCTGCTCGTCCTTGCCGCCTGTTGCTGCCTGTCCGCGGCGCCGGCCGCCGATCCGGCGCGCGTCGCCGCCCTGGTCAAGCATCTGGACGACGCGCGTTTCGCCCAAAGGCAAAAGGCGGAAGACGAACTGCGCGGCATGGGAATTTCGGTCGTGCCCCTCCTGCAAAAAGAGATGGAGAGCCGACCGCCGCTGGACGTGTACCGCCGATTGGAAAAGATCGTCGTCGAACTGTCCAACCTCCGTTGGCTATCCGACCTGGCGGAGGCACAAAGCGAAACGGCCGTCAATGGCAAGCCGATCCTCGTTTTTTCCACCAATGGCGAATGGGACGGCCCGAGTTGCATGGGTTCCAACCTGATGCGCTCCGTGGTCTTCGCCGACTTGCCGATGGTGGAATTCCTTAAAGACAATTTCGTCACCGTCTGGCACAATCAATCGCCGGAGCTTTTTGCCGTGAAAGGCGGCCAGGAGAAATGCACGCCCGAGCAGGCCAAGGCCTATCCGCAAGGCGGCGGCGGCGGCAACGTGCGCTCGTTCTTCTGCACGCCGGACGGCAAAGTCCTGTATTATCTCGAAGGGTTTTGGGGCCAGGAGCGCTACCGCGACGAGGCCAAAGTCGCCCAAAAGCTGCTCGTCAAGACGAAGGCTCTGGCTGCCGCCGAACGCGATGAGACGATCAAGAAAGCGTTGGAAGAGCGTAGCCGCGCGATCGCCGACGAGCGCCAGGCCATCCGCAAGGCCCATCCGAAGGAATTCGAGGGGAAGTTCGAGCCGACCGAGGTCCGCAAACGCGAAGCGGCCCTCGGCTTGCTGGAAAACACGATCAAGCTCAGTCTGCCCATGACCGGCAAGCCGTTGCAACCGATCCTGGACAAAATCAGACAGGACAACATACGTAACGGTAAATTTCGGTGAGGCTGAACCCCACGGCCCCGGTCGGGGCCATCGTGCTGAACGGTCGATCGAATTCGCCCCCTGGAAAACGTCATGCGGCCCTGTCTTTCCGCGTTCCTCCTGATCGCCCTGGGTTGCGGAGCGCCGCGTCCCAGCGAACCGCAACCGCCGCCGGTCCCGCCCTCCCTTGAGCCGCTGGAAGACATGGCCGAGGCCAAGCGCCAGGCGTTGGCCCAAAACAAGCCGCTGCTGGTCTTGAGCGTTCTGGGCGACTACCAGCGCCACTGCTGACTGGCCGGCTACGTCATGCGGGCCGACACGCTCGCCGCTGCCGAGGTCGTCGGCACTCTGGATTCACACTTCATCATCGCTTGGCATAATCTCCTACCGGAACTTTACGGCAAGGCAAGTCCGACCGCCGCGGCGCCGCCGCGCTACACTCCCGAGAATGTCCGCGCCGTGCCGGAAGGTTCAGGCGGCGGCAATATCCGCGTTTACTTCTGCACGCCGCAAGGCCGGGTGGTACACGAGACCATCGGCTACTGGAAGCAGCATGCTTTTCTGGGCGAAGTGCGCGTCGCCCTCGACTTGCTCTCTCAATCGCGGGACCAGGCCGAGCGCTTTCACCGCGAACGGCAGCGCGCCCTGACTGGCCAGCAAGAAGCGGCCCTCGCCGCGCTGGCCTCCCAACCCGAACGCAATGACCCGGAGGTGCGCAGGGCGGCCCTGCTCGGTCTACGCCTCCGCGCCGCCGCGGCGATTCGACAGGACTTGTACGTCGATGTCGAAGTGTTGATGGACCGCCGCCGCGAGGAGGTGTATACAAAGGGAGCGGTTGGCTGCGATCATTGAGCGTTGGTTGGCGACGCTTCGCGGAAGCGTTGAACTCACCTGGCAACCGGACCAACCCCATGCCCTGGCTCGACACCCTTGACCGCTACTGGCACGAAATCACCGCCTGGGGCGCGTTGATCGACTTCGTCCTCGTCGGCGTCACCGTTTGCTGGATCCTCACCAACAAGAAAGAAGCGACCTCGGCCCTCGCCTGGTGCCTGCTCGTCGTCTTCTTGCCGTTCGTCGGTTTCTTGCTGTTCTGGCAGTTCGGCTATCAACACGTCCATCGGCCGGTCATGCGCAAGCTGCGGCAAAAGCAGCGGTTTCGCCAGACGCATCAGGCCGAAACCGCGGCGGCTACCCCCCGCGTCGAAACGGCGGCCATGCCCAGCGACTGGCGCGGGCTCGCGCAACTCGCCCGCCGCTTCGACGCCTTCCCGCTGACCGGCGGCAACGACCTGCAACTCTATCACGAAGGGCAGCCCGCCTACGACGCCATGCTCGCCGCCATCGAAGGCGCCGAGCATCACGTCCATGCCGAGTTCTTCATCGTGCAGCCCGACGACACCGGGCGGCGCTTCGTGGCGGCGCTGACGCGCAAAGCGAAGGCCGGCGTCGAGACGCGCCTCGTCTACGACGCGATGGGGTCGCACCGTCTGAGCCGCGCCACGCTCCAACCGCTGCGCGACGCCGGCGGCCAGGCCTTCGCCTTCTTGCCCCTGGCCCCCTTGCGCCGGCGCATGCAGATCAACATGCGCAATCACCGCAAAATCCTGGTCGTCGATGGCCGGGTCGCCTTCACCGGCGGCCTGAACATCGGCGACGAGTATCTCAGCAAGGATCCGCACTTCGGCTTCTGGCGGGATACGCATATGCGCCTGGAAGGGCCGACGGTCGCCGCCCTGCAGCGCGTCTTCCTCGAGGATTGGGACTTCGCCTCGGGCACGCATTTGAAGGGCGACTGCTACTTCCCCGAGTCGCGGCCGCACGCCGGCGACACGGCCGTGCAGGTGGTGCATTCAGGGCCGGACCAAACGCTCAACGCCATCCGCGAGGTCTACTTCGCCGCCATCGGCCGGGCTCGCAAACGCCTGTGGATCGCCACGCCCTATTTCGTTCCCGACGCCGGCGTCTACGACGCCCTGCGACTTGCCGGCTATCAGGGCGTGGACGTGCGCATCTTGTTCCTATTCCGGCCCGATAAGTGGCTACCCTTCCTTGCCGGCCGCTACTATCTTGGCGATCTGCTCGACGCCGGCGTGAAGGTGTTTCAATACGCCAAGGGAATGATGCACGCCAAAGTGATGCTGGTCGATGGCCAGTGGGCCTCGGTCGGCTCGGCCAACCTCG
>JBBSES010000271.1:0-6559 GCA_038239465.1 Gemmatales bacterium | reverse complement strand
GATCCGTAAAGTGGCGGTGCAGCCGGGCCGGGCCGTCATCGTGGTGACGCACGACAGCCGCGTCTTCGGCTTCGGCGACCGCATCGTGTCGATGAGCGATGGACAGGTGGAACGAGTGGAGATGAGAACGGTGGACGGTGGAGGAAGGGTGGACAGTGGACGGTGAACGGTTGACGGTGAAAGCAAAACAAGATACGGCCTTTTCCGTCCACCGTCCACCGTCCACCGTCCACCGTTCACCGTCCACCGTCCACCGTCCACCGTTCACCGTTCACCGTCCACCAACCCAGGGGAAAATCATGCTACGCAAATATCTGCTTCCCTTATTCGCGGCGGGCATGTTGACGTTCGCCGTCATTCATGTCGTCGAGGCGCAACAGAAACCGCCGAAACAGTTGCCGCCGGTGCCGCCGGCGCGGACGCCGTATGGCAAGACCGTGGCGGGGCATGGCCTGGTCGAGGCGCAGACGGAGAATATCTCCGTCGGCTCGCCGCTGCCGGGCGTCGCGCTGGAAACCTATGTACCGACGGGCCGGGCCGGCATCCGCGTCAAGGCGGGCGATCCGCTGTTCCGCGTCGATGACCGGCAGCTGAAGGCGACGCTGCGCTATCAAGAAGCGAACCTGAAGGCGATGGAAGCGCAACTCGCGCGGCTCGACGCCATGCCGCGCGCCGAGGAATTGCCGCCCAGCGAAGGCAAAGTGCGCGTGGCCGAGGCGAACGTCGGCGTGCAGAAAGACCTCGCCGAGCGCGCCGGCCGTCTGTTGGCGAGCCAGGCGATGTCGCAAGAAGACGTGCGCCAGCGGCAATTGTCGCTGGAAGTGGCCCGGCAACAGATGATGCAAGCGCAGGCCGATTTCGCCTTGCTCAAGGCCGGCGCCTGGGAACCGGACAAGGCCATCGCCCGCGCCAACATCGCGCAAGTGCAAGCGCAGATCGAGCAGACGAAGACCGACATCGACCGCTGCACCGTCCGGGCGCCCGTGAGCGGCGATGTGCTGCAAGTGAACGTACGCGCCGGCGAATTCGTTGGCGCTTCTCCCGGTCAGGCGCTCGTGGTACTGGGCAACGTCACGCAAAAGAACGTGCGCGTCGATATCGACGAACACGACATTCCGCGCTTTCGGCCCGGCAATCCGGCGTGGGCGTCGCTGCGCGGCAACCCGCAGGTGCAGTACCCGCTGACGTTCGTGCGCGTGGAGCCGTATGTGATCCCGAAGAAATCGCTCACCGGCGACAACACCGAGCGCGTCGATACGCGGGTATTGCAGGCGATCTATGAACTGGATGTGACCGACCGGCCGGCGGTCTACGTGGGGCAGCAGATGGATGCGTTCGTGGAAGCGGAAGCGATGCCGTTGGCGACGGCGGCCACGAGTCGATAGGTTTACGGCGCCTGCAAACTGACGCTCAGTTTCAGCAGCGCCTCGCTCTCGATCTGCCGAACGCGCTCGCGGGTCAGCCCGAGACGTTCGCCGATCTCCTTGAGCGTTTTCGGCTCCTGGTCGTCGAGGCCGAAGCGCATGCGCAGCACGGCGGCCTCACGCGGGTCCATCTTGCGGAGCAGTTCCTGCACTTGCAGGCGGTCGTCGGTTTCGAGCAGTTCGGTATCGGGCGGCTTGCTGCGGCCGTCGGTCAGCATTTCCTCGATCGACCAGCCATCCTCGGGCTGGTCGGTCTGCGGCTGGGCCGCGGTGACGCGGATGGCCTTCTGCACGCTGGCCACCTTCTTCTTCGGCAGGCCGACCTTGCCGGCGATCTCCTCCGGCGTCGGCGGCCGGCCCAGTTCTTCTTGCAGCTGCACCGAGGCGCGGTGCCACTTGGCCAGCAATTCGACCATATGTACCGGCACGCGGATCGTCTTGGCGGTGTTGACCAGGGCGCGCTTGATCGATTGCTTGATCCAGTAACTGGCATAGGTGCTGAAGCGCGTGTTCATCGACGGGTCGAACCCCTCGACGGCGCGAAGCAAGCCGAGGTTGCCTTCCTCGATGAGGTCGGGCAAGCCGAGGCCCTTGCCGGTGTAGCTGCGGGCGATGTTGACCACGAGGCGCAGGTTGGCGCGGGCCATCTGATCGCGCGCGACGCTGTCGCCCACCTGGATGCGGTAGGCCAACTCCTGCTCCTGCTTGGCGGTAAGCAGCGGGGTCTGGTCGATTTCGCGGAAGTAGGTATCCAGCGAGGACTGTACGGCGTCGTCTCGGTACTGGCGCGTTCGTGCCATAATGAGCGTCATCCAGCGCGAAGGACACGTCCCCGAGGCAAGGGGCAAAGCGAACCGCGGATCGAAGCGCGCCGCGGTCTCGTTCGCGGGAGGGAAACGCTTCGGGCACCAGTTAGAAGTATACCGGGACGAGCGCGGCTGTCTACCGAAGGGGCCGCCGCCAGGTTTACCGGACGTACTCAGGCGGCCCGATCGCCGGGGGCAACGTTCTGACACGCGGCGACGGCCAAAAGTTCCCTCCCCGCCGCCGTGACGCGGTAGCAAAGGGCCACCACGCCGACCCGATCGAGGCAGACGGCGCCCGTGTTTTGCTCCAACCAATCGTGGGCGAGCAATTCGCCGTGCAGCCGGGTCAACTCCTTGGTGGACACTCCGGGCATACGGGCGACGCGGTCCTGCCACTCATCGCCATGTTGGTAATGCCGCAAGAGTTGCAAGGCCGCGGGGTCGGGCAGCGGCTCGTGGTCGTCGATCATCCGAGGCAAACTCCGTGGACAAGGGCGCGGAGCCGAGGCCAAGGAGTGTGATCGGCCAGGAACGGCCAGCGACTTCAGGCAAGCCGGGCTGGGAAGGCAAGAAGCGTGGGCTTCGGGCGCCGATTATGCCCACGTTGACGCGCGGAGACGTGCAAAGGCGTCACCGCTCAAAGCGTCAGCTGATCCGCTGATTGAATGTGCAGCACCTGCAGGATAGCGGCTCGCAGGCGTTTTGGAGCCGCGCAGGCGTCGATGCGCTTGGTCAGCGCCGCCGACACGTCGCCGAAGCGATCGGTCAACAGTTCGCGGAGCGTGGTACGCAGGGCCGACAACTCCCCCTGTTTTTTGCCGGCGGCGAGACCCTGTTTTTTGCCGGCGGCGAGGCCTTCTTGCTTGCCCTGTTCCTTGCCGACGGCAAGGCCCTGTGCCCGCAACTCGTCCTCGGCCATCACGAACATTCGTTCCGCCATAGCCTCGACCTCCGCTCGTGTATCGGCTTGCTCCCGACTCGCCACCACGGTGGTGTACAAGGATTCGCGCTCGGCCAGCGGCCGGCGCCGCAATCCCCAGGAAAACAAAAAGTGCAGCAACTCGCGCCAGCGGTTTTCGTCCTGCCGGCGCAACGGCTCCAGGTGCCGCAACGCCTGTGCCAGCACTTCGAGGAAGCGCTCGGGATCGTCCCGTTCGGCGCGGACTGCCGCCAGCGCGGGCAGCCATTCGCCGGGGCGATTCAGCAACTCCTCGGCCGTGTGTTCGGCCAGGTCGAAAAACAAGGGCCGCCAGTCGGGGACATAGGCGTGAAATTCCTCGGGGCCGCCCATCAGCTGCCGCAGCGTCCGCGGCGCCGACCAGGGCCGATGTCCGGTGTGCAGCACGATGGGCTCGGCGATGGCGGGAGAAACGGCGACGATCAACTCGCGCAAGTGAGCGGCATGCGCCTGCATCCGCCGGATGGCGCGGTCGGGAAAGTCGTGCAGTTCCGGGTCGTCGAAGAAGGCCATGCCGTGAACCTCCCTCAGCGCCGCCATTCGTCGATGAGCGACGCCACCAGCGCCGTCCAGCCCGTCTGGTGCGACGCTCCCAGGCCGGCGCCGTTGTCGCCGTGGAAGTATTCGTAGAACAGCAGCCAATCGCGCCAGTACGGATCGTTCTGGAATTTCGCGGTGCCGCCGTGGATGGGGCGGCGCCCCTGCTCGTCGCGCGTGAACAGGCGGATCAAGCGCTCGGCCAAATCGCGGGCCATCTCCGGGAATGTCGTCGGCCGGCCGCCCGTGCCAGTAGTGGCGATGGAGAACGCCGGGCCATAAGCACGCCCCAGCTTGCGCAGCGATTCGATGAGCAAGAAGCAGGTCGGCATCCAGATCGGCCCGCGCCAGTTCGAGTTGCCGCCCTTGAGTTTCGCGGGCGACTCGGCCGGCTCGTAGCCCACCGCGCGGCCATCCAGCTCGAAGGGATGATCCAGATGGGCGCGCGATAGACTGCGCACGCCATAATCGGACATAAATTCCGCCGGGTCCCAGACGCGCTGCAGCAGCCGGCCCAGCTGATTCTGATTCACGATTGTCAGGACGTATGTCACCGTGCCGTCCGGCTGCGTCACTTGATGGATGACGTCTTGCACCAGATCGCGGCGGTTGCGCAGGAACCAGTGCAAGCCGGCGGTGAAGTCGTGGAACTGCGCGATCCACTCGGCCTCCAGACGCTCGACGGCGAACAGCGGCACCAGGCCGACCAGGGAGCGCACTCTAAACGTCCGATAGCGGCCATCGGGATAGCGAAGCACGTCGTAGAAGAAGCCGTCGCGCTCGTCCCACAGTTGATAATCGCGGCCGCCCATGTGCTTCATGGCATGGGCGACATAGGCGTAGTGCTGGAAAAACTTGATCGCCAGCCCTTCGTAGACGCGATTCTCGATGGCCAACTCCAGGGCGATGCGCATCAGGTTCAGGCAAAACATGCCCATCCAGCCGGTGGCGTCGGATTGCTCCAGCACGGCCCCCTCGGCCGACTTCTCGCTGCGGTCGAAGACGGTGATGTTGTCCAGACCGAGAAAGCCGCCCTCGAACAAGTTATTGCCGGCGCGATCGACCTTGTTGACCCACCAGGCGAAGTTGATGAGCAGCTTGTGAAAGCACTTCTCGAGAAAATCGCGGTCGGGCTTGCCGGTGCGGGCACGGTCCATGCCGTAGACGCGCCAGACGGCCCAGGCATGGACCGGCGGATTCAAATCGCTGAACTCCCACTCGTAAGCCGGGATTTGGCCGTTGGGATGCTGGAACTGCTCGAATAGCAGCACCCACAATTGATCCTTGGCGTAGCGCGGATCGATGGCGGCGAAGGCGGCGCAGTGGAAGGCCAGGTCCCAGGCGGCGAACCAGGGATACTCCCACTTATCCGGCACCGTCATGACGCGCATGCTGTTCAGATGCCGCCAGTGGTCGTTACGGATGCCGACGCGCGAGGCCGGAGGCTTCGACGTGGGATTGTCTCCATTCAGCCATAAGTTCACGTCGAACAGATAGCTCTGCTTGGTCCAGAGCAGGCCGGAAAAAGCCTGCCGCTGCACGCGGCGCTCGTCCTCGCTGATGCCGGCCGGGTGCAGCGTGTCGTAGAAGGCGTCGGCTTCCGACCGGCGCTGATCGATCAACGCATCGACATCCCTTAATGGCTCGGTCAGGTCGTGGCGGTCGGTCAGACGCAGACGCAACACGACGGAACCGCCCGGCGGCACGGCGTCGAAGCGATAGTGCAGCGCCGCCCGCGTACCCACCAACTCTCGATTGACGCACGCCTCGCCGTGGACGACGTGCCGATGAAAGGCGTCCTTGACGAACGGCGTCCGACTGCGCCAGCCGGTCCCCAGCACGCGTGGCGCGTTGGTCTCATTGTTGGTGAACAGCACGGATGCCCCCGTTGGCGCGAACAGCGTGCGCGTGCCGAGGCGATAGGAGACGGGGATGTTGCTCAACGTCTCGACGGCCGAGTCGTCGCTGCGCAGGCTGACGAAACCGTCGCCCGTCGGTCCCGGCCGCAAGCTCGGCTCGGCGTGCGGCGTCTCGTCCCAGGCCCAGGTATTGCGAAACCACAGGTGCGGCAGGATGTGCAGCGGCGCCGCGTCCGGGCCGCGATTGAACGCCTCGATGCGGATGACGATATCTTCCGGCGTCGCCTTGGCGTACTCGATGAACACGTCGAAATAGCGGTCCTCGTCGAAGATGCCGGTGTCGAGCAACTCATACTCGAAGCCCTGTCCCTGGCGCCGCTGGTTCTCTTGGATGAGGTGCCCATACGGGTACTCGGCCTGCGGGTACTTGTACAGGTACTTCATATACGAGTGCGTCGGCGTGTTGTCGGCGTGGAAGTAATACTCCTTCACGTCCTCGCCGTGGTTGCCCTCGGCGGGCGTCAGGCCGAACAATCGCTCTTTCAAAATGGGATCGCGGCCGTTCCAGAAGGCGGGCGCGAAGACGAGCAATTGATAGCGATCGCACAGGCCGGCGATGGCGTCCTCGCCCCAGCGATACGCCTTGGAGCGAGCCATGTCATGCGACAGGAAATCCCAGGCGTTGCCGTGGGGACTGTAGTCCTCGCGGACGGTGCCCCAGGAGCGCTCGCTGACGTAAGGCCCCCAGCGGCGCCAGCCGGTGACGTCGTCGTGGATCTCGTTGAGGCGGTCGTGTTCGGCGGTCATGGCGGGGTCTTCCAAAAGCGGCGGACGCGAACCACGGGACGGCCGGGCACGCAGGGATGCTTGTGGTGTATTCGCCTTCGACCGCACCTCCAAGACGGAGTTTGAGAAATCGTGGCGATACGGTTAGCGACGCTGCTCTGTAAATAACCTGGCGAGCGGGGGGGGTTT
>JBBSES010000270.1:0-6561 GCA_038239465.1 Gemmatales bacterium | reverse complement strand
GCGCGCCAGGCGTTTCAAATCGGCGGCCGGCAGGTGGCCCAGCTGCCGAGCATGGCAGTCGCGCAACGGCTCGGCGATCGTTTCCAGTAAAGCACGGCCATCATCCGTAAGCGTCACTTCCACGACGCGGCGGTCATCGGTACGCCGTTCGCGCGCCACCAAGCCGCGCTGCTCCAGTTTATCGATCATGCGCGTGATGTCGGGAGCGCGCGACACCAGGCGGTCGGCCAGCGTCAGCGTCTGCACGGCCCGCGGCTGCTCGGCGCGCAGCAGGCGCAACACGTTGTACTGCTGCGGCGTCAGGTCGTAGCGCGCGAACAACTCGTCTTCCAGGGCGCGCAGGCGGTCGTAGGTGCGCCACAGGTTCAGGAAAACTTCCTGCTCCGGCGTGTCGAAGCGCGGGACCAAGTTGGGACGTGTGGCGTTCATCCTTTGAATGGTAATCGGCTGGACGTTAGTTGTCTACACAATTATTCGGACGCGAAACGGCAAGCCGTGGGGGAAGTTATTCTTCTAAGCGGAATAGTTTGCGCAGGGCTTCGAGCAAGGTATGGCTACCGCCGTCGGGCGTTCCTTCGGCGAGAGCGCTGATCGGTTCGTGCAGCATCTGGTTTTGATAGAGGCGGAAGGCCCCCTCGATTTCGGCGCGGGCCTCGTCGGTCATGACGCCGTTAAGCCGCGTGTCGAGGCGTTCGAGCAAACCACGGACGATGACGGCGCGTTTGCTGTCGTGGCGCTGAATTAAGCGGGCGATGATAGGGCCATTGCTGCGCCGCGTCCATTCCTTGACGAAGCGTCGTTGCTCCTGCTCGACGATGCCCTCGGCCGGGCCGACATGCTTGAGGCGATCCGCCAGCGTGTGTTCGCGGATGCGCATCAGGTCGTCGATGTTGAAGAGACAGGTTTCCTCGCCGTCGTGGATGGCCGGGTCGAAGTCGCGCGGCACCGCGATATCGAGGATGACGACCGGCCGGCCCGAGCGCTTGGTTTGAACGCGCCGCCAGCGCTCGGCGCTGACGATCACATCGGGCGCTCCCGTCGTACTCAGAACGATGTCGGCGCCGGCGAGAACGTCGTCCAGTTGCCCCCAGGGAATGGCGGTGCCGTTGCATCCCTCGGCGACGGTTTGCGCCTTGTCCAGGCTGCGATTCGTGACCAGGATGCGCCGCGGTTTCAATTGTTTCAAATGGCGCAGGGTCAACTCGCCCATCTTGCCCGCGCCGATGACGAGGATCGTCTTGTCGCCGAAATGGCTGAAGACTTGCTTGACATGATCGACGGCGGCGCTGGACACCGAAATGTGGCCCCGGGCGATGCCGGTCTCGGTGCGGACCCGCTTGGCGACGAGGCGCCCCTGCTGAAAGAGGCCGTGCAGCAGCGGGCCGACGCTATCGTGCTTCTTGGCGAGTTCGTACGCTTGCTTGACCTGGCCGGCGATTTGCCCCTCACCGACGATCAGGCTATCGAGGCTGGCGGCGACGCGGAAGAGATGGCGGACGGCATCGACGCCGAGGTGTTCGTACAGGTGCGGCCGCAAGTCGTTGGCCGACAGGCCGTGAAATTCGCCCAGGAACTCCGCGACCAGATCGGCCGACAACGCCACCGGAGCACTCAGGCGGGCAAGGTACAATTCGACGCGATTGCAGGTGCTGAGGATGACCGCCTCGCAACCGTAACGCACGCCTAGTTCGGACAGGGCGCGCGGCAACTGGTGGTCCGCGAAGGCGAGGCGTTCGCGGAGGTCCACGGCGGTGTTGCGGAAGTTACAGCCGACGGCCAGGAGCATCATGGCAACGGTCAATCACGGGTAATTGCACGGCTACAACATCATCCTCATTCCGGCTCCCCTCCCCTTTAGGGGAGGGGAGAATACACCCGGCGATCAAGGGCCCCCCTGGACCGGAACGTGAGACACCGCCAACGTAAACAAGAGTAACCCAAAGGCGGCAATCGTCAGCTGAGCCAGGCGTCGCCCGCGCAGGTGAACGCCGTAACGCAGATACAGCAGCAAGGCGAACACCAGCCAGAGCAGCACGCCGCCGACCGACTTGGGATCGGTCCAGTCGAGCGCCGGGTGCGGCCCTTGCAGCATCAGGACGATGCCGACGACGACGCCGGCCGTCAGCAGCGGGAACGAGAGATTGATCGCCCGCCGATTCATCGCTTCGAGGCGTTCGAGACTGAGCAAGCGGACGCCGGTGTTAGGCAATGCTTTGGCCTTGATACGTCGGGCTTGCACCAGATACATGACGCTGGCCACGAAACCGATGCAGACGCCGACCGCCGCCAGGAGGAGCAGTGTGCCGTGGACGAAACTCCAGAAGCGTTCGCCGCGCAAGGAATCCAGAGCGGGCACGATGCGGCCGTGCGGATCCTCGTCGGGCGGCACGGCACTGGTCAACGCCACGAGGCCGAGGACGACGGGCAGGACGAAAACGCCCCAGGCCAGGTTGCGATAGTGAACGGAACCGTAGAGATAGAAGACGGCCAAGATCCAGGCGATGAGCAGCAGCGAACCGAATTGCGACGACAGCGGTGGCCGTTGCGCGGCGAGGAAGATCGTATGCGCCAGCAATCCCGCGCCGCCGAAGCCGAGCGCCGCCAGGCGCAAGGCCGGCCGGGGGCGCAGCAGCTGGAACAATTCCAGGAGCAGCGCCACGGTGTAGCTGGCGCCGAAGCAAAAGCGAGTGATTCCGTCAAACGGCATAGGGTCGGTCTTCAGGGTCGGTGCGGCGATACCGTTTTCATTATAGAAGAGGATCGGCATCGCCCGCCAGCGCCGCGACGGCGGCGCGCATGGCAGCGCGGACGACTTCCACGTTTTCCGTCCGCAGACGCCGCAGCCAGCGAGGCCGTGCCAGGTGACGAAAGAGGCGTCGGCGTCTCTCGGCATCGACCACGCGCTCCAGGATCAACGGCCGCAGTTCAGCGAGCAAGGCGACCCATTGGCCATACGCCTCGTCGAACGTCGTTTCGAGCCGTTGCCGCAGCTGCCGGGCCAGCGCCGGCGCCGCCCCGCCCGTGCTGACGGTAACGAGCAAATCGCCGCGGCGCACGCTGGCCGGTACGTGGAAATCGCCCTCCTCCGGCCGGTCGGCGACGTTTACCCAGATGCCGCGCGCCCTGGCATTGGCGGTGACGAGTCGGTTGATGGCGGAAGACGCGGCGGCGAAAGCGAGGGTGACGCCATCGAGATGATCGGAACGATAGGACTCATGCAGCCAGTCGAGTCCGGGTGCGGAGGAAGCGGACGCTTCGAGGCACACCAAGCGCACGCAGGCGCCGGCGCTAAGGAGAGTATCGGCTTTGCGCCGGCCGACCGAGCCGCCGCCGACCACGAGACACAACCGGCCGGTGAGATCGAGGAGGAGGGGGTACATGGGAGGGTGGTGGGGGTGGATTAAGATAAATAACGCTACGGCATCACGGGAGGCTTTGCCAAGACAATGTCCCCCACCCGCTGCGGCCGGAAGTACCGAACTTGCTTCTGTTCGTACGACGCCAGACCCTGCCACATCTCCCGGGTGAGCGGGCGGTCCAGCTGGGCGGCCGGGAGCACCATGTACCCGAACTGCTCGAACGCCGCCCCCAGTTCCGGGCAATCGGTGAACTCAAGGTCAAGCTGGCCCTCCGCCGGCGGGGTGGTGAAAGCCAGCAGCGGGAACACCCCGTTCAGGGCGACAGCAATGGTAGACGTGCGGGCCGCGAAGACGGCCAGGGCATAGTTGCAGGAGATTGCTTGACGCGAAGCCCGCACCTCCCGCACCGACCAACTGGCCTCCCGGGCGGCAGCATAGCAGTGCCCGCGGAACGCCTGGTAGTCGGAGAACGAGGGCGATCCCTCCTTGTGGCTCTCGATTCCCGTCACGCCCCGCAGCAGGTACACGCAGAAGCCCTCTGGGCCGCGTGTCTTTCTCTCAAGTCGGTGCCATGAGAGTGGTTGGACGTCACTGGCCCGCCGCAGCGGCCTGCTCACGGCTTGCCGGTGCGCCGCCAGAACTCCGCGACTGCCTCGGGCAGCGACCCGACCGGCTGCTCACCGGCCTCCTGGGCCAACAGGGTAGCACGCCGGGATTTGAACCGCTTCTGGAACTTCTTGGCTCGTCGGACCTGAGTGGCGGGGACGAAGGCAACGTGCCATCGATGCTCCCAGACCTGCCCGCGTTGTGCCAACAGCCGCTTGAACCGCCGCAAAGCCTGCCCGATCGGCTCGCCGTCGTGCAGGCGCATCCGAACGCCCATTGTTGTGCGGCTTGTACGGCTACCGCGCTGCCGGTGGAAAGAGCCTTCTGACGCCGAACTCGTTATTAGACAGAATATTCTTAGTTGAGAATGCCGTGGCAGACAAACAAAATTCGGTTGAGGCCGGAAAGCCGAAATCCGGCAAGTCACCAAAGTAGCTTCACCTCCGCCACTTTCCCAACGCGAATCCCACCCCCATCGTCCCCGCCACGCCGCCTAGCAAGACGAAAAACAACGTCTTCAACCCCGCGTCGGCGGGCGGCACGGGTTCGGCCTCAACGACCACCATTTCCGTCGGCGTCGTACTCATCGGCTCGGGCGCCGGCGTTGGCCGCGGCGCGCTGAAATGCTCATCCCAATGGACGGCGAACAACAGGTCGCACCCCGGCGCTTGCCGCTTGGTCTTGCAGGTGCAGGGGGCCGCCAAGAGTGCGCAGGCGCGTTCGACGGTCTCGTTGTTGATACCCTCGGCTTCGAGCACCAGGAGGACGCGGCCTCGGCCAAAGATGGGGAAGGCCAACGGCGCCTCGACGCTCGCCAGGTCTTTATCGCTGTGCAGGAGCATTTGCACCAATGGCTCCTCGGCGAAGTCCTGGCGCGAAACGCGGTGCAGCGTGAACGAGACTTTTAACGGCGGCGCCCCCGGGCCGACGGCGATGCGGTCCTCGGGATCGTCGGGTTTCAATTCCGGCAGCTTGAGCGTGTCGGTCATGCGCTTGAGTCGCGCGCGCAGCAGTTTCTCGGCGGCGGCGTCCTGGGCGGCGTCGCCCGATTCGAGCAGCAGCCAGACGGCCGTTTCGCCCTTGAGTAGCTCGCTGGCGATGGTGCGCCGCAGCGGCGATTGCGTCAGGGCGTCGATGCTTTTGACACTGAGGCGCGTCGCCCAGACCGTCTCGGCGTTGTTGGCCGCGCGCGGCAGGCGGGCCACCATCCACGGCATGCGCGGCGTGATTTGCGCTTCCCACAGCTGCTTCTGGTCGCGGTCCATGTCGCCATCGACATCGACGAGCGTCACTTCCAGGTTGGCCTTGCCTCCCTGGCTTTTGCCCATGCCCGCGAGGCGCTTGGCCAATGCCTCGTCGGCCTCCTTCATCGGGCCGCGATGGAAGATGACGATCTCATACGGGTCGGGCGTCCAGCGCTCCAGGGCGTAGCGAAAGAACGGCACCGAGCAGGCGCGGGCCGATCCGGCGTCGCCGAGCAGCAGGGCCACGAGCAGGAGACAACGGCGGACACTCATGACGATGTCTCTCCCGGAAGATGGCCGCACACCGGACAGGCCGGGTCGCGGCGCAGCATAAACTTGCGATACTCGTGAACCTCGGTGTCGAACGTCAGCAATTGATTCAACAGCGGTTTGCCGAAGCCCGTTAACACCTTGATCGCTTCGATGGCGGCCAGGCAGCCGACCATGCCAGAGACGGCCCCCAGCACCGGAAAAGACTGGCCGCACCAATCGACCGGGAAGTCGGGATAGAGGCAACGCAGGCACGGCGTTTGGCCCGGCACGAACACGGTCAGGTGCGCCTCCATGCCGATCATGGCCGCCTCGACCATCGGCTTGCGATGCCGCACGCTGGCGGCGTTGAGGGCGTAACGCTCTTCGAAGGTCGGCGGGCAATCGCAGACCACGTCGGCGCCGGCGATCCATTCATTGATGTTGCGCTCGTCCGGGTTTTCGTCCAACACCGTGAGTTCGAGGTCGGCGTTGAGGCGCAATAAGCTTTCGCGGATCATGGCGGCGCGCGGGGTGCCGACGCCATCCTCGCGCATGAGGATTTGCCGATTGAGGTCGGGCCAATCCAGGTCGCCGCCGTGCATGAGGACAATACGGCCAATCCCCGCCGCGGCGAGGTACAGCGCCACCGTGCCGCCGACGCCGCCGCCGCGGGCGATGAACGCGCTCGCGTTTCCCAACGCGCGCTGGTGCTCGGGGCCGAAGCCGTGCAGAACCAGCTGGCGTTCGTATTTGCGGCCATCGGCGGACATAAGGGGGGCTGGGTTCAAGGCGGGACTCTTCACGGAACGGGGCGTGTTCGTTCGACGATCTTCCCTTTGACCAATTCTAACAGGCGGTCGGCCAAAAAGTCCGCTTCATTACGGGTGTGCGTCACGTGCAACGTGGTCACGCCCGTGTCGCGTTGCACCTTCTTGAGCAGCTGGCACATGGCGCCGCGCGTGTCCTCGTCCAGGGCACTGAGCGGTTCGTCGAGACACAAAAACTTCGGCCGAAACGACAAGGCTCGTCCCAAAGCGACGCGCTGCGCCTCGCCGCCGGACAGGCCGCGCGGCGTGCGGTCGAGCAACGCTCCCAGGCCG
>JBBSES010000269.1:0-6571 GCA_038239465.1 Gemmatales bacterium | reverse complement strand
GTAGCTGGATTCGCCAGAATATAGCACTCGTCACCTGCCCTTCGGCGGCTGCAACCGTTCGATCGCCGCGGCGGCCCGTTCCGTGAGGATGGCGTCGGGATTGCCCTTGGCCAGTAGATCGAGCAGGCGCCGCGCGTCGTCGCTGGCGATGCGTTCGAGGACGACGACGCCGTCGATGACCCGGAGGGTTTCCGGCGGGGGCGCGGTGCGCATCTTGTCGATCCGAGCGAGCAAGTCTTGCAGGCGCCGGGTCAGGTCTAGCCCCGGTTTCTGGGCCAGGGCGGCGCGCAGCTTCGTTTCCGCTATTTCGCCCGCTTCCTCCAGTTCCTTGGTCGCCTTCTGGCGGACGGCGGGATTCTGGTCGCTCAGGTTCTCGATGGCCTGGGTGACGGCCGGGCCGCCGGCGCCGGCCGGTTTCAGCCGCGTGGCCAGGTAGCGTACGCCCTGGTCGCCCGTCCAGGCGAGGCCCAGCAAGGCGGTGTTTCGCGTGGGAGACGTGGCGGCGCCGAGGTCGAGCCACAACGCATCCTGCTCGCGCGGCGGCGGCACGGCGGCGCGGATAAGGGCGACGAGGTCGAACATCTTGTACGCGGTAAGACCGGAAGGCGATTGCGAGAGCAAGCGACTGCCGTCGAGGGCCAAATTGCCGGGTACGTCACCGGGCTTGGCCAGGACGTGGCCGATAACTTTCCCGGTGAGCGGGTGCAGCACGCAAATCTCCGGGGCCAGCGTCTGGCCGCCGACTTGCAGGGGCAGTAAGTAACAGCTGTCGCTTACCGCCGTGCCGCGTCCCGAGGGAATGCCCACGTCGCCGCGCCAGGCTTGCTTGCCGTCCGCCAGGTTGAGGGCACGGCAACCCTTTGGCCCGACCAGCAACACGCGCTCGCCGAAGACGCCGGCCAGGTACAGGTCTTCGCCGCGCTCGACCTTCCAGACCATTTCGCCGGTTTTCAGGTGGACGCAATGGAGCGTGTTATCGTCCGGGGCAGTGAAGACGACCTTGCCGTCGGCGACGAACGGCGGCGCGGACTTCCAGCCCTCGACCATGTCGGCCTCGGGAGCGGCAGCGCGGTACGGGTATTTCCAGGCGACTTTTTGCTTCGACACATCGACGGCCACCAGGGCGCCGGCGTTGCTCGGGCACAGGAGCAGGTCGCCCGCGGCTAACGGTTGCGCCGCGCGAGTGCGTCGGCCGATACAACCGCCGAAGCCTTCCGTCGCCTTGACGAGGTCGAGTTGCCAGTTCACCTCGGGCGGGGGCGGCACGCGCTCGTCCTTGTCCTTGGCGGTCAGGCACAGCAGACGAATTTGCTGGCCCTGCTCGTTGAGAACGTACAGTTTGCCGTCGAGGGGCAGCGGCGCCCCGAGAAAGAAACTCTCCTTCAAAGCATCCAACGCTGGATGGCCGGTCTTATCCTTGCCTCCCAGGTCCCAGAGCAGTTTCGTGGATTCCAGGTTGTACGCCTTGAGCATGTTGCCCTTCGCCTGGGAATCGAGGCTAGCGATGAATCGGAAGCCGGGCCGAGCCGGCGGCGGGGGTATCAGGAGGTCATCCACGAGGTACGTCCGAACGCCCTCGCTGGCCAGCGTGCCGGTCAAGGCGTTGTCGAACAGAAGGCCGAGGGGGCCTTCGCGCTCGAATTTCGCCTGCCACTCGTCTATGGCTGGCCTTTTGGTCCAATCGCCCAGCAATCCGCGCACGCCGCCGTCGGTAAAACTCCAGGAGTTCCGCTCCTGTGGGTCTTTGGCCTTGAGGTCGATGGCATGAAACCCGTTATACGTGCGCAGGAGAATACGGCCGTTTGCCGCCAGCGGCGCGAAGCCGGGCAACGCGGGCCGTCCCCGGCGGGCCAATGCATCGAGGCCCTTGTCGATGGCTGCTTCGACCCACTGACGGTCTTCCTTGGATTCGGGCGCGACGTTCATGGCCCAGTCCGTTGCGAGGACGGCGACCTTGCGCGGCGCGACGGGCAAGGCATCCTTGGCCGGCTCGGCCACGGCTTCCCCGACGGCCGCGAGCATGGAGGCAGGCCGCGGCATGGCGTAGAGGGTGAGGCCGCCGGCGCCGATGAGAAAGAAGCCTGCCAGCACGGTCGCCAAGGCTTTTAGTTTGAGGACAAGCGGACCATGCCGCCCCACCAGGACCGCGAACGAATCGTCGTCCCCGTGCAGAAGATAACGCTGTAAGAGATCCCCATCGGACCAGGCGCCGCGATTTCGCGCCGTCAGCAAGTCCTGAATGTGCAGCACGATTTTCGGCGTCCCGGCCATGGACGTCCTTTCGAGAAACGACGATGGGTTCTCTTATATAGTGCCCCCAACGACCGAGCGCGGGTGGTCAATTTGGCAAAAATAGCAAAACGCACGCCGACCTGCTTCGCGATTTACCTCCGTCGCTTCGCCGCTTCCGCCGCTCGGCGCGTGAGGAAAGCGGCGGGATGTCCCCCGGCCAGTTTGTCGAGCAATTGCCGCGCTTCGGGAGTGCCCCTCTTATGGGACGCTCTCTGATTCGATAAGGACGGTGCGGTATCGAGACCGGCCTTGTTTTTAAGTGCACGGCTTGCATCAATATCATCGAATGCGATAGCGCCGCTTTCAACGGCATAGTGGGTCTCGGCGAAAGGGACGATGCGGTGGGCGAAAGGATCGCCTTTATTCTTTGGCGAGGGCACACTACCCTGGGCCACCTGCTTTTTCGGAGTGGTCCCATGCCGCCCGCCGTCGATCCCGAGTTGTTGAATCATTTCACGGTCGTCGTCTACCCGTTTCTGCACGACGTGGCCGGTCGCCGGCGCTTCGACCGTCTGGATGTCCTGGCCGAGCGCTGGTCGCCATGGTGGTCGCGCCTCGACGAAGCGGGCATGGCCGACGGCCTGGCCGCCACCGCCTTTTTCCTGCCTTACGTGCGCGGCCTGCTTTACCCGGAAGTCGCGGCCCTCCACGATCAACCGCCCGGCACGCACTACAACCATTGGACCCATCTGCTGCGCCGCTGGCTTGGCCTGGGGCTGGAATCGTATTGCCGGCAGCTGCCGGCGTCGGTCGTCCTGCGCCTGACGCTCGACCCGGCCGTCTGTCGGTCGCTCGCCGGCTTTGGCGTCGTCAAGCAACGGACTTTGCGCGACGATGCCCCGGCTTCGCCCCATTTGCCCGCCTGCCTGGATTGGGTCGATGCCCTGCTGTTCCCCTCCGGCGTCGGCTTCTTGCTGCTCAAGGTCCGACTCCGCGCGGAACGCCCACGTTTGTCGCAGTTGATCGAGCTAAACCAGGCCATGCGTCTGGTGCATCCGCCTAGCTTGTCCTGGGCGTTGCCGACGCTGCACTTCGACTCGGGGGGCGAACCGGCCACGTTGCGCGACCTGTTGAACTTCCTGCTGCAAGGCATGACGGCTGCCCCGGTCGGCGACTTCCAGCCATTGGGCACGCCGTCGGTCGGCACGGCGTACACCGACGGCGAAGCGGGGCTAGCTTACGGCGAGCGCTGCCAACTGTTCTCGTATGCCTGCGCGCCGCTGTCTCGCCTCGGGCCGGACGAATTGCCCGCCGGGGCCTTCCTCAGCGGCGAGGACCGCGTGTTGTTCGAGTACGCGGCCGGCATCGGCCTGGGCGACGCGGTGGACAATCCCATGTGGGTGCCGTCGCCGGAACAGGCCGAGCGCGTCCGCCGCGACAACCGCCTGGCCATGTGGCGCTGTTGGAAGGCCATGGCGCTCAAGGAAAGCTGCGTCTTCCTGGGCACCGAGGATTTGCCCTTCAACCGCCGCTCGCTGCCGCACACCATCGAGCACGATTACTTACCGTTGTACCTGTACACGCTGCATCAGAAGTTCCAATTGACGCTCTTCGCCAACGACCTCATGCGCGAGGTGGCGCAGGTGGAAAGCCATCTGCGCGGCGCGCGGGCGTTGTTGCGCCGCTTCGTCGCCTTCCGCAATCGCTTCTGGTTCAGCGAGGTGACGCGCAAGCCGCAGGGGGGCGAGTTGTACCGCCTCTTTCAGCAGAGTTTGGACGTGCCGGGCTTGTATCAGATGGCGCTGACGAGCGTGAAAGAAGCGAAGGAATATTATGAGGAGCGCTGGGACCGGCAGGTGCGCTTGGGGCTGACGCTGCTGACGCTGGGCGGCCCACTGGCGGCGCTGCTCGGCGTGGCGCCGCCGCTGATGGATGGCGTGACATTCGCTGCCGTGGCCCTGGCGGCGAGCGTCGCCGCGACGCTGTGGCTGGTGCGCGTTCGTCGCCGCGGCAGGAAAAGCGAACGTGCCCGAGCGCATGGTCCGGCGCGATTGCTTGCGTTTCCGGGCAAGCGCGCGGCGCGGAAAAAGGCGGCGTGAACGCCGCGGGCGGCGGAGGTCAAACGCGAATACCGTCCGCTGTCGTGCGACACGGTTCCTCATAAAATTTGATGAGGCTCAATCGGTGCCTTCGTTCGAGAGCAATAATGACCACACAGCGAACGCCGTTGACTTCGGAGCGCCGGACTTTCCTTGCTCTCAAGGGCCGTCTCCTCTACGGCAAGTATTGTGGAACCGATGGACAGGGAATCTGCGCCGAGAACTTCGCAATCTACCATCTTCAACGGGATGAGGGCGAAGTGGTCGCGGAGTTCCTGGCATTCTTGGAATTGCAAATCGCCGACCTGCGCCGCGCCGACCCCGAGCGTCGCATGGCTATGACCGAAAGCTTGGCCGCGCGGATTCGCCGCCACCTGGAAAGTGCAACGCCGACGCCCGAGGATAGCTGGCCCGGGCCTTGAGTTCGAGGCAAACGCGGATTTCCCTCTCTACCGACGAATGGAAGCGCAGCCGCCACTTATTCACTCCTACTTCTCACCCCTGCCGCGAAAATGACCCCCGCTCGCTGTCCTGCACGTAGCCGCCGCGCTCCACCGTCGCGACGAAATCCTCCAGCCAGGCCGTCAGCGACGGCGCCACGACGGCGTGTTCCGTGCGGCCCTGCCAGAATTCGCGCACGGGGGTGCCGGGCTGCGTCGTGTCGAGGCAGAGGTAGTCGCCCGAGTCGTCGTCGAGGAATGGCACCCAGGCCGCTTGCCAGCCGGTGCGCCGGGCGTCGGCGTCCAGTTCCTTCTTAGCGTCGCGGATGCGTTCGGCGCTCATGAGGTTCCAGTTCTGTTCGAGATTGCCGACGAAGTCGTCGCTTTGGCCATTGTGCCAGGCCAGCAGCGCTCGCAATTCCGCCGGCAATGGCAGACGCAGGTCGGCTTGCAGGGCGTCCAGTTCGGCCGCGCTGGCGCCGAGGAGCAGTCCTTCGTGATACCGTCGCCGATGCCGCGATATCCAGCGCTCCAGGCGGGACAGCACCTCGGCGCAGCGGCCAGACGACGCGGGTGCCTGGCCATTACTCGACACGCCGACGATGCCGAGGACCGAAAGCAAGCGGTCCCACGACACGGCTTCCGCCGGCTTCCCCGAGTCGATCACCTCGACCGTTAGCCCCCGATCGTCGCACGCTATCTGATACCGTTGGCCGTTGAGTTCGATGGCGCGGGTAAAGGTTGCCACGGCATGTTCCTTCCAATAGTGAGCCTGTACGTAACAGCTGCAGACGGTTCTCGGGACGGTCGGCATGGACAAGCGTTGATGCCTTCCGATACAAAGTAGCGAATTCGGCCCGCGTGGATTTGAGAATTGGAAGAAGGAGTGAAGAACCTCTCTTCACGAACCTTCGATCCCCCCTGCGAGGAGTTTCCGATGCGCAAGCCCCTGGCCATCGTGCTGACCCTGATCTTCATTAATATGGTATGCGGGCAGCCGGCCGACACGCCGCAAGCCGTCGTCGAGCGTGCCCTCAAGGCGCACGGCGGCGCCGACAAGCTGGCCAAGACGCGGGCCATCGTGCAGACCGCCAAGGGGCAGATTACCTCCTTCGGCGCCGCCGTCCCCGCGACCAGCGAGGTCGCCCTGCAGCTGCCGGAGCAAGGCCGGTGGGCCTTCGAGCTAGACGCCGGCGAACAAAAGGTCTTGGTCCTGCTCGCCGTCAACGGCGACAAGGGCTGGCGCTCCGGCGGCGGTGCTCTCAAGGAAATGGCCAAGCCCGAACTGGAGGAGCAGCGTGAACGCGCCTATACCCTGTGGCTGACGACGCTGTTGCCGCTGAAGGAAGCGGGCACCGAGTTGGCCCTGTTGCCCGAGACGAAAATCGGCGACGAATTGGCCGTCGGGTTGAAAGTGAATCGCAAGGGCCGGCCGGAGGTGAGGCTCTACTTCGACAAAAAGACGAATCTACTGGTAAAGGTTGAGCGCAAAGGCAAGGACGCCGGTCAGGAAACGACGCTGGAATGCTACCTGAGCGACAACAAGGATTACGATGGCGTCAAAGTGGCGGCGCGGCAAATCGAGATGGTCGGCGGCAAGAAGATTGCCGACTGGACGCTGACTAGCTGCAAGTTCCCGGCACGGCTGGATGAGGGGATCTTCGCCAAGCCGTAGGGAAGCGCGGACGCCAAGGTTGTTCCATAAACACCCAGTTGAGGCAGTATAGAATTCCTCTTGTTTTCGCCCCTCAAAGAGTCGTTCTTAAAGCCCGGGCCGAAGGCCTGGGTAAGGGCCCCCCC
>JBBSES010000268.1:0-6610 GCA_038239465.1 Gemmatales bacterium | reverse complement strand
CTCACACGTCGGGCTTACGCCTCGACGCTCGCCAAGATCGAAGAAATGGGTACGTTTAATCTCGTTTAATCTTGGATATTATCCTTTGCGGAGACTTCCATGCGACCCAACGCCGTCAAGCGGACCCTCAAGGCCGGCCAACCCGCCATCGGCACCTGGCTGTCCCTCGCCAGCATCACGGCCACGCGCTTCATGGCACGGGCCGGTTTCGCCTGGCTGACTGTCGATATCGAACATAGCCTCGTTGATTGGGAGACGGCCGCCCACATGTTCGCCGCCACCGCCGACGCCGGCTGCGTCGCCCTGGCCCGCGTGCCGGCCAATCGCCACGACCATATCAAGCGCGTCCTCGACAACGGCGCCATGGGCATCGTCGTGCCGATGGTCAACAGCCGGGAGGAGGCGCAGGCGGCCATCTCCGCGGCCCTCTATCCGCCGACCGGCGACCGCAGCGTCGGCGGTAGCGTCCACGCCCTCAACTTCGGCGCCACGCCGACCGAATACTACGCCCGCGCCAACGATGAATTGCTGCTCGTCTTGCAATGCGAACACATCAAGGCCGTCGAGGACGCCGACGACATCTTCAGCGTGCCGGGCATCGACGCCATCTTCGTCGGCCCCAACGATCTAGCCGCCAGCATGAAGAGCAAGGAAGGCCGGCCTCCCAGCGGCGAGGCGACCACGCAGGCGATGAAGCACATTCTGGAGACATGCAAGAAGCACAAGGTAGCGGCCGGCGTGCATTGCACCAGCATCGAGGAGACGCGCATCCGCATCGAGGAGGGCTGGCAGTTCATCGCCGTCGCCAGCGAGTTGAAGATGATGCTCGACGGCGCCGCGAAGATCGTGCAGGGATTGGGGCTGGAGAAGCAGAAGGGTGATCTGGCGAAGTATTGAGACGAATCGCTGGTTAGCGACGCTTCGTAGAAGCTTTATTTCAAAACGCTTATGCGACGCGTCGCTAACCAGCGTCGCTAAACGTTACTTCCCCAACCCCGGCAAGCCCGCCCGGCCTTCCGGCGGCGGAGCCTTGATCATGATGACCACGACGGAGTAATACACTGGTTCGTCGCTTGGCTCCTCGCCCGGCTTTGGCTTGGGCATCGCCTTGACCTTGGCCCGGTCGAGGTAGACGCGCACCGGCACGTCCTTGTCGAGATCCTTGAGCGACGCGGTGTAGCCCGGCGTCTTGGGATCGTCGCCCTTGGCCTTCGCCAATTCGTCGGCGGTGTACTTCACCGGCTTGCCGTCTTCCTCTTTCGGCGGCAGCTTCTCGACGCGGACCTTCGCTTCCTTGGGCATTTCGAGGGGAAATTCGTAGGTGACTTCCTTGACCTCGTAATACTTGCTCTGCGCTTCCTTGATGGGGCCGACCAGGTTGTTCGCCTCGTTTTGCTTGCCCGCGCGGAGCAAATCGTTGTATTGCCGGCCGAAGTCCTCGTACTTCTTCTTCCACTCGGGGTTGACGACGCGCACCTTGCCGGCGACTTCCAGCACCAGGCCATGTTCGTCGTCCACGTCGCACTTGGAAAGCTTGCCGTCGATGTAGGCCGCGTCGAGCATCTTGGCGCGGACCTTCGGGTCCGGCTTGCCCTCAGGCGCTTCCATCGGCGGCGCCGGGTCGCCGCCGCCCAGGTTGCCCAGCGGCGAATCGGCGGGCGGCGGCAGGATCATGATCGTCAGCACTGGATAGGCCATCGCCATCGCCGGCTCTTCCGGCTCGTCCTTCTTCTCCTTCGGCTTCGCCTTCGCGCCAATCACCGGCAGCTTGACCTTCGCCTTGTCGAGATAGACGCGGACCTGGATGTCCTTGTCGAGGTCCTTCGCCTCCGCGGTATAGCCCGGCAGCTTGGCGTTCTCGCCCTTGAGCTTGGCCAATTCGTCCTTGGTATAGGCGACCGTCTTGCCGTCTTCTTCCTTGGGCGGCAGCTTTTGACGGCGGACGTTCAAATCCTTGCCCGACTTCAACTCGAAGACGTAGGGCACTTCCTGAACTTCATAGAGCTTCTTTTGCCAGTCGGCGTATTCCTTGACCAGCTGCTGAATTCGGCCCTGATCCTTGGTGCGGACGCCGGCGTTTTGAATCTCGATCATCTTCCGCTTGGCTTCTTGATTGACGACCTGCGCCTTGACCATGACTTCCAGCGTGAACGTCTTGGCGTCTTCCTCGCCTTCGATGGCGGTCAGTTTGCCCGTCAGGAAATCAGCCTGGAGCAGCTTCAGGCGCACCTTTGGATCTTCGGCCACCTTATCGGGATCGACCAAGTCGAGCGGGCCAGCAATGGCCGGCAGAATCAGCAGCAGGCTCGGCAGCGTAATCATCCAGCGCATCAGACGTTGCATCGCCAGACTCCCAGGAGCAGCGGACGGGTTCGCGCCCGCGCGGGGCACCCATCTCAAAGACGAGTCTGGCGGGTATTTAGTTCCCCCGCGGCCCGTTTCGCGCCTCGTCGCACTTTTACGGCCCCACGATGTTTCGCTGCAAATTCTCCGGCTTCACCGTGACATAGGGATACGGGTGGCCATTGATCATGTAGTAGCCATTGGCGTCCGGCGTCATGATGACGCGCGGCTTCCACTGTCCGCGCTGGCCTACGGCATAGAACTGCCAAACATCGTAAGCGCTCTGACGATAGTAGCCCGTTGGCGGCGGCGGCAGAATGGGTACGACGATGGTTTCCACGGGACGCGGCGGCGGCAACATCGGCTCGGCGGCGCGCGTGCGGGCGCCCAGGATCACCAGCGCGCTGGCGGAAAACCAGGCGAGGACGGGACGGAACATGGAGACACTCCGGTTCGACAAAACCGGGCGAGACGGCGCCCGGAGAAATAGCCCATGTCCCCCAGGCTAACGCGGGCGCTCCGGCGGCGCCCAGCGGCAACGGAAGTCCGCCACCGTTTCCCGAGACGAACGCGCCGCGCGACCGGCACAGGCGCAACAAAAAGGCCCGCGACCTTTCGGTGCGCGGGCCAACAGTCGCGGAATGATTTGCCTTTGCCTACTTGCTCGGCGTCTTGACGACGACGCGGTCCTCGGCGAAGCCCGTCTTGCGGGCCGGTTCCTCGCCATAGGCCGGATACGCGAACTTACTCGGCTGCTTGCCGGGCAAAGAGACGGCCCGGCCCTCCATCGGTACGGTCGGCGAAGGCGCCGGCTTTTCGCCGCCGGGCGCCGCGAGCGGCCGCGGCATGGGGGCATACGGTCCGCCGTTGTAGGGATAGGTGCCGTCGCTCGGCGCCATCGGCCGTTGCGCCGGTTGCTCTTCGTAGGTCGAACGCGGCGCCGCTTCGAGCAGCAAATTGGCATTCGCCGCCGACAGCGACCCTTCGCTTGGCAATACGCACGGCCAGTAGTAGACGACGGGCGGCGCGTAGAAAGAACCGGCGAAGAAGGGTTGCGGCCCCCAACCGCCATTCCAGCCCCAGCCGCCGTTCCAGCCCCAGCCGCCACGCCAGCCTCCGTTCCATCCCCAACCACCGCCCCAGCCTCCACCCCAACCACCGCGCCAGCCGCCACCCCAACCACCGCGCCAGCCGCCACCCCAGCCGCCGCGCCAACCGCCGCCGCCCCAGCCGCCGCGTCGGCCCCAGGTTTGGACGGTGTCGGCGTCCTTGTCGTTCGCGTCGAGTTGCAGCGTCATCGTGGCCGCGCCGCCGCTCATGCCCATGGTTCGCACCGTCGGCGCGTCCACGTAACCCAGGCGCGCGGGCGCCTGGGCGCGGGCCGCGCCGTTGCTCACCAGGAACGCGGTCAACAGCGTGGCCCCCAGCGTCCATCGAGTCGTATTCACGATCAGACCCTCCATCGATAGAAGTCGATCTTAAGCGCGCGGGCGGTATAGTATGAGTTTACGCCCATTGCCGGTGGTGTCAAATGCGTCGATTGCACCGGCGCCCTTTCGGCCGATTCCCCCTTGCGGAAACCGCGCCGCCGGGGATAGTAAACGTGGCGCGAAGGTCGGGCGATCCATCCGAAAACGGGAGACCGCGATGAAGCGAGCCGAAGGAATCGTGCGGCGTGCGTTGTTGACCGGGCTGTTGGCCATCGGCATGGTCGGCCTGTCCGCGGTCGAAGCCGTCGCCCAGGCGAAGAAGTCGGACGCCGAGGTCAAAGTAACGGCGGTCGCCGATAAGCCGGACGCCGACGGCAAGCAAACCGTCACCGTCACGCTCGCCGTCAACGCGGGCTGGCACGTCTACGCCAATCCCGTCGGTCAGGAAGACCTCGCCGGGGCACAAACCGTCGTCACCGTCATCGGCAAGGCCAAGCCGGAAGAGGTCAAGATCGAATACCCCGCCGGCAAGCTCGTCGAGGACAAGACCGTCGGCGATTACAAAGTTTATGAGAAGAAAGTGGAAATCAAGGCGCTGGTGCGCCGCGCCAAGGGCGATACCGGCCCGCTCGAAGTAACCGTCAAATTCCAGGCGTGCAACGACAAGACCTGCCTGCTGCCTTCCACGGTGAAGGTCAGCGTTCCCTGATGAGGAGGCGCCTCGTGACTCGCTTGCCGTTCCTCGCTGTTCTCGTCGCCATCCCTCTGCTGCTGGCCGCCGATCCGCCCGCCAAGGAGAAGGCCAAGCCCAAGAACCGCCTCGCCGGCGAGAGCAGCCCGTACCTCTTGCAGCACGCCCACAATCCCGTGGACTGGTATCCCTGGGGCGAGGAGGCGTTCGCCAAGGCCAAGAAGGAAGGCAAGCTCGTTTTCCTCTCCATCGGCTACAGTTCGTGCCACTGGTGCCATGTGATGGAGAAGGAGTCGTTCGCCAACGAGGCGATCGCCAAGCAGATGAACGAATCGTTCGTCTGCATCAAGGTGGACCGCGAGGAACGGCCCGACATCGACAATATCTACATGACCGCGCTGCAAGTCTTCAGCGGCCGTAGCGGCGGGTGGCCGTTGTCGATGTTCCTGACCGCCGAGGGCAAGCCGATCCTCGGGGGGACCTACTGGCCGCCCGAGGACAAGGAAGTCGATGGCGACACCATCCGCGGCGTCAAGAGCATCCTCAAGACCGTCCGCGAGTTTCACAAGGAAAAGCCCGAAGCGCTGCGAGAACAGGCAGACCGCCTCGCCACCGCGACGGCCGACGCCCTGGCGCGGAGCAATCGCGGCGTCGCCCTGGTGGACATCGATCGTGCCCTCGTCGAAAGCGTGGTCGAGGCCGTCAAGGAGGAGTACGACCCGCTCCACGGCGGCTTCGGCTCCGCGGCGCGCGCGTTCAAAGGCCCGAAGTTCCCTTTGCCGTCCAACTTGGAACTGCTCTTCGATCAGGGCGTGCGGACCAAGTCCGACGAACTAAAGGGCATGACGACGCGGACGCTCGACCGCATGGCTCGCGGCGGCATCTACGACCACCTCGGCGGCGGCTTCCATCGCTACAGCACCGAGCGCACCTGGACCGTGCCGCACTTCGAGAAGATGCTCTACGACAACGCCCAGCTGGTCGAGATTTACGCGAAGGCATACCGCGCCGCGCCGATGCCGCATACCAGGCAAGTGATCGACGAGACGCTCGCTTTCATCGGCCGCGAGATGACCTCGCCCGACGGCGCCTTCTACGCCGCCCTCGACGCCGACAGCGAGGGCGAGGAGGGCCGGTTTTACGTCTGGACGATTAAGGATATCGACGCCGTCCTTACTGACCGGGACGAGTATCGCTTTTTTCGTCACGTTTACGCGGCGAGCGACGATCCGAATTTCGAGGGGAAATATCACATCCTCGTCCTCAAGGAACCACTGGCCGACACCGCCAAGGAAATGAAGCTTACGGAAGCCCAGCTGCAAGCGAAGCTGGCGCCGCTGCGCAAGAAGCTCTTCGACGCTCGGGCCAAGCGCGAACGTCCCTTCCTCGATACCAAAGTCTTGACGGCCTGGAACGGGCAGATGATCGCCGGCTACGCCCTTGCCGGCCAGGTGCTGGAAGAGCCGAAGTATGTCAAGACGGCCGCGAAGGCCGCGGATTTCGTCTTAAAGAGTCTGTGTACCAAGGAAGGCCGCCTGAAGCGCGTTTACGGCGCCGCTCCGGGCCAGGCGCCGACGGCGCGGCTCAATGGCTATCTCGACGATTACGCCTTTCTCGTCCACGGCTTGCTGAACCTGCACGACGCGACGGGCGAAAAGAAATGGCTCGCTGAGGCCAAAAAGCTCACCGACACGATGGTCGAGTTCCACGGCGAGAAAGAGCGCGGCGGCTTCTTCTACACCTCGCACGACCACGAAAAATTGTTCGCTCGCTCGAAGGACCAGCACGACGGCGCTCAGCCCTCGGCCAACAGCGTGGCGGCGCGAAACCTGGTGCGTCTGTGGGATAAAACCGGCGACGAGCGCTATCGCGTCCTCTCGGAAAGAAGCCTGAAAGCCCACGCGGCGCCGTTGAAGCTCAGCCCCGGCAATCTGCCGGCGATGGGGCAAGCGCTGGCGATGTATCTCGATGTCGCGGAGAAAAAGAAGAAGGTAGACGGCATTGCAAATTCCTCAGCGGTCTCTGCGCCCTCTGCGTTTATGAGTTTTTGATTTTTTAAGGTCCTGTTTTCCGTCCTCTTTGCGCCTTCGCCTTTGCGTGAGCTGTTGTTTCGTCGTTTACAGTTTGAGTCAAAAGCCGTGATGGG
>JBBSES010000267.1:0-6622 GCA_038239465.1 Gemmatales bacterium | reverse complement strand
CGGCTTCACGTCGCGGTGGACGAGGCCCTGCTCGTGCGCGTGTTGCAGCCCGAGCGCCGCCTGACGGATGAAATCGCAGCCCCGCTCCATCGACACCGGACCCTTGGTCTCGATGAATTTGCCAAGATCGATCCCTTCGACGAATTCCATGGCCAGGAAGTGCGTCGGTCCCACCGGGCCGGCGTCGTAGGCGTGAACGACGTTCAAGTGGTCGAGGCGGCTGACGACCTCGATCTCGCGGTAGAAGCGGGCCACGATCTCGGCGTCGGCGAGCAGTTCCTTGCGAATCAGCTTGACGGCGGCGACGCGGCGCATAGCGCGATGCACGGCCTTGAAGACGACGCCGGTCGCCCCTTCGCCCAGGCGGTCGAGCAGCAGATAGGGCCCGACGACGAGGTCGCGTCCCTGGAGCAGATTGGTGACCTGATAGGTGGTCAGCCAGCCGCGGCGCAGCAGTTCGCCGCCCAGCGCCCGCGAGTTGGGAAAGTGGGGCTGCAGTTCGCGCCGCACCTGGGTGAGTTGATCGGCTTCCAGGATTTGTAGCCGATCCAGGGCATCGACGAGGTCGATGGTGGAAGTCAGGGCCATTGGAGACGCCTCACGCGGACCGCCCGTGGAGAGAGCGGGGTGGGAATAGTTGAATCTTAACTCGCGCGGCCGAGCGAAGCAAGCGTCGGCGCCGGCGTTGCCAGCGTTGGTTGCGAGCGATAGACTCCAAGGGTGAATGGAACGCGAATCCCGCCTCGTGAGTCTGACTGTCATGATCCGATTCCTGTGCCCGACGTGCGGCCACTCCTTAAGGGCTTCGTCCAAAAAGGCCGGCTCCGTGAGCAGCTGCCCATCCTGCAATCAGATGGTGCAGGTGCCGGCGGCCGTGCCCTCGTCCAAGTCGGCCACCGCGCCGGTGGTCCGGTCGCGCCGCGAGGGCATGGGACCATTCTGGGCCTTGCTCCGTCTGTCGCTGTGGGGCCTGTGCTTTCTGGTGGTGGTCCTTTCGGTCGTCTACTACTTCACCGAGATCGAGAAGAAGGTCGATTCGCTGGAGAAGGCGCTCGTCTCGGTGCAGGCCCTGATATACATTCTCGGATCGTATTACCTGGCGCGGACCTTCGAGGATAGCACCAAGAGTTTGGAAGAATTGATGATCCGCTTACGGCGCCGCAAGAAGTGAGCCTTTGGCGAGCGTCGAGGCACAGACGCCGCGGCGCTTGCTCTCTTGCGGCTCGCGCCGGCCCCTCACTACAATGAGCGGCGTTGCCGTCCGAACCCGTGGCCTCATGGATCGCACGTGTCTCTCGCCGCCGCCACCGCTGATCGGCCGCGCCGCGTCGTCGTCCTCGGCTCGACCGGGTCGATCGGCACCAGCTGCCTCGACGTGATCGGGCATCTGGGACAACGGCTCCAGGCGGTCGGCCTCAGCGCCCATACGCAATGGGACGAACTTTGTGCCCAGGCCCAGCACTACCGGCCGCGCTGGGTGACGCTCACGGATAGGGAAGCGAGCGGGCGCGTCGATCGCTCGCGGCTCAATGGCCACGCGCGGCTGCTCTTCGGCGAAGAGGGCATCGCCACGATGGTCGGCGATCCCGAGGTCGATATCGTCGTCACCGCCATCGTCGGCGCCGCGGGATTGACGGGCACCTGGGCGGCGCTCGAAGCCGGCAAGACCGTCGCCGTCGCCAACAAAGAGACGCTGGTGATGGCCGGCCCGCTGGTCATGGAGTTGGCGGCGCGCAAGGGGGCCAAGCTCCTGCCCGTCGATAGCGAGCACAGCGCCATCTTCCAGGCCATGGCGTGCGGCAAGCCCGCGGAAGTCGATCGCGTCGTCCTGACCGGCAGCGGCGGCCCCTTTCGCGGCAAGACGGCGCGCGAGTTGGCGAACGTCACCGTCGAGGAGGCGTTGCGCCATCCCACCTGGCGCATGGGGCCAAAGATTAGCGTCGATTCCGCGACCCTTATGAACAAGGCGCTCGAACTGATAGAAGCCCGCTGGCTGTTCGACTTGCCGCCCGAGAAGATCGAGGTCGTCATTCACCCGGAGTCGATGGTTCATTCGTTCGTCGAATTCACGGACGGCTCGGTGCTGGCCCAGCTGTCGCCGCCCGACATGCGCTTGCCCATTCAGTATGCCTTGACGTATCCCGAGCGCGTCGCCGGCCCCGCGCGGCGACTCAACTGGCGAGAAATGGGCGCCTGGCATTTCGAGCAGCCGGATCGGGAGACGTTTCCCGCGCTCGATTTGGGCTACGAAGTCGCCCGCAAGGGCGGCACCTGCGGGGCCGTGCTGAACGCGGCCAACGAGGCGGCGGTCGGCCGATTCCTGACCGGCACGCTGCGCTTTCTCGACATCGCGCGCGCGTGCCGCGCCGTCCTGGAAAATCATCATTACAGCGCCCGGCCGACCCTGGCCGAACTGACCGCCGTGGACCGTTGGGCGCGACAGGAGGTAGCTCGTTGGACTCCCACGATATAACCGCGTCGCCACCCGCCGCCCCGCCGCCCGCCGTCGAGCCGCCGTTGACGGCCGGCCAATGGCTGCGGCAAAACCTCCTCGTCCTCGTGATCCTCGTGACGCTGCTCGCCTGGCTCATCGGCACCTACGGCCTCGGCGGTTTCTATAACATCGCCCTCGCCGCCGTCGGCCTCGGCTTCGTCATCTTCATCCACGAACTCGGCCACTTCGCCGTCGCCAAATGGTGCGACGTCCACGTCGAGGTCTTCAGCATCGGCTTCGGTCCGCCCTTGCCCGGCTGCATCTTCAAGTGGGGCGAAACCACCTACATGATCGCCCTCTTTCCCCTGGGCGGCTACGTCAAGATGGTCGGCGAGAACCCCGAAAACGACGAGGACGACACCGACCCGCGCTCCTTCAAGAACAAGAAGGTCTGGCAGCGCATGGCGATTATCTCCGCCGGCGTCATCATGAACGTCATCCTCGGCGCCGCCTGCTTCATCTTCGTCTTCATGACCCGCGGCATGGAGCAGGCGCCGGGCATCATCGGCCGCGTCGATAGCGGCTCCCCGGCCTGGAAGAAGGGCGCCCAGTCGGGCATGGAAATCCACCAGATCGGCAGCGTCCGCCATCCTTATTTCAATGACCTAATGCCGGAAGTGGTCCTCTCGGTCGAAGGGGAACATCTGCCGTTCGTCTTCGGTTTCCCCGGCCCGAACGAGCCACGCTACGACGAGAAGATCGAACCGCGCAACGATCAGGAGGGCGGCAAGCCGGTCATCGGCGTCAGCCCGCCCCCATCGCTGCGGCTGTTTCCCGAGCGGGCCAGCAAGATGCTGGACGCGCCCGTCTACACGCAAAGCGCGGCCGCCCATGCCGTACCGCCCTTCGCTTTCGGCGACAAAATCATCGGCGCGACCGACCCGGCCACTGGCGCCGTCACGCTCCTACGCCTTGATCCGACCTTTCCCCAGCAGCCGGACTACTTCGATTTCGCCAAGCGCATGCAGCAACTGCGCGGCCAGCCGGCCACCGTCCGCGTCCAGCGCGGCGACGAGACGGTCGATATCAAGGTGCCGCCCGCCTACCACTACACCTTCGGCCTGCGCATGAAAATGGGCCGCATCGTCGCCGTGCGCGACGACGGGCCAGCGGAAGGCCAGCTCTGTCCCGCCAAGCAAGCCGGCGTGCAGTACAAGAACCAGATGGTCAACGACCGCAAGGTCGAGGGCGACCTGATCAAGGCCGTCGAGGTGCAAGACGCCGCCGGCAAGAAACTGCGCTGGGAGTTGACCGATCCCAAGGACGGCGCCAAGCAACTCGACCCGATGCGGCTGCCGTCGGACCTCGCCGCCTGGGCCGCCTCCACCCCGGGGCCGCGCAAGGTGACGTTGACCGTCGTGCGCAACGAAGGCCACGAATCCGCCAAGGAAAAAGTGCTGGAACTCGGCTGGGACGACCACTTCAAGTACGACGAAGAGGTGCCGATCAACAAGTTTTCCTCGATGGCCATCCCCAGTCTGGGTATCGCCTATGAAGTGGAGTCGGGCATCGAAGGGGTTTCGCCCGGCTCTCCCGCGACGAAGGCGCGCAAGATCGTCAACGGCGAGGTGAAGGAAGAGGTGTTCGAGTTGAAGCCCGGCGACGTCATCAAGGCCATCGCCTTCTGGCTGCCCGCGCGGGCCAATGGCGAGCCGGCCAAGATGATGGAGAAGACGAAACTCTTCTTCTGGAAAGAGCCGGACTGGCAGGTCCTCAAGGTGGACGCGCCGGAAGGCAAGGAGCAAAAGCCGGGGCAATGGGCGGCTCCCTGGTATTCGTTCCAGCACATGGTCAACCAGAAGCAACTGAGCCTGCGCGTCGAGCGCGGCAGTCAGATCGAGGAAGTCCTGGTCGTGGCCGAGGAAGCCAAGGACTGGCCCATGACCGAGCGCGGCATGCGCCTGGAACCGGATTCGCGCATCCAGAAGGCGGACAACCTGGGCCAGGCCGCGATCATGGGCTTCGAGAAGACCGGCGGCTACATCAAGCAGATCTACCGCCAACTGCGCAGCCTGGTGACGGGCCGCATCTCGTTCGTCAAGAACGTCGGCGGGCCGATCCAGATCTTCGACGTGGCCATGGGCGCCGCCGAATCCAGCATCTACGTGTTGATCTTTTTCCTCGGCGTCATCAGCGTCAACCTGGCCGTCGTCAACTTCCTACCCGTGCCCGTGCTGGACGGCGGCCACATGGTCTTCTTGATCTACGAAGGGCTGCGCGGCAAACCGGCCTCCGAGAAGGTCCGCGAATACGCCACCATCGGGGGCCTGGTCCTCATCATCGGCCTGATGCTTACTGTGTTGTACCTGGATGCGAGCAGGAAGTTCTTTTAGCGGCGTTCGTTTACGTTTCGCGCGAACGCGGGGGACGCGAAACGTAAACAAAAGGCATCTCGATGACGAAGCGCGTGCCGCGCCCCTCGTCCCCCGTCGTGCAAACGATGGTGCCGCCGTGCGCCTCGACGATTTGCCGGCACAGGTAGAGGCCGATGCCGGCGCCGCGCGTGCCGTCCGACCCCCACGCGCGCTGATGCTCGATGCGGAAGAATTTCTCGAAGACGCGGTCGCGGAACTCGGCGGGAATGCCCGGCCCGCTGTCGGTCACGCATAGGATTAAAGCATCCTCTGCTCTCGCATCCATGTCAATAACGACCGTGCCCCCGCGCGGCGTGTACTTCAAGGCGTTGGTGAGCAAATTGGCGACCACGATGCGCAGCCGCGCCGGGTCGCCGCGCATCGAGATGTTGGCGACGCGCGCTTCGAGCGTCAGCGTCACGCCGGCGTCCTCGTAGCGCAAGCGCAAACTCCGCATGGTTTGATCGATCACCGCCCGCATATCGACGGCGTCGCGGACGAGGCGAAACTGCCCCGCCTCGATGCGCGTCAGGTCGAGCAATTCGTCGATGGTGCCGCCGAGTTCCTCGCTGCCGAGAACGGCGGCGCCCAGGATTTCGCGCTGCCGGGGAGTGAGATTCTCGGCGCGTTCCTCCAGGAGCAGGAGGGTGAGGCGCAACGTCGTCAACGGCGTCTTCAGTTCGTGCGAGGCGACGGCGACCAACTCGCCGCGCAACTCCTCCAGGCGGACGAATTCGGTCACGTCGTTGAAGACGAGGACGGCGCCGCAACGGCCGGGCAGGAAGTCGTCGATCGGCGCGGCGGCCGGCAACAAATGCACGGGTCGGCCTTCGAGAACCAGAGGCAGGGCGCGGCGCAGGTCGCCGTGGGTGTTCGTGATTCGTTCGCCGGCCAACGCCCGACGCACTGCTTGTAAGTCGTCGGCGGGTAGCGGCAGGTCGTCCAGGCGGCGCACCTCGAGCCGCCCGCGCGCTTCCAGGAGACCGCGTGCCCGCGGGTTGGCCGACACTATCTCGCCGTCGGGATCGACGACGATGACGGCGGCCGGCAGCGAGGCCAGTGTCGCCTGCAATGTCGTCTGCACGCGCAGCAGTTCGCCGAGGTTGGACGCCCGATAAGCGTCCAACGTCTCGGCCATGCGGTTGAAGCCTTCGGAGAGCCGGCCGAGTTCATCGCTGCCGCCGACGCGGACCCGACGCTGGAAGTCGCCGCGGCGAATCGCCTCCACCGACTCGGTCAGATCGCGGACGGGCTGGACGATGCCGCGCGTCAGCCGGGTCGCCAGCAGCGCCGACGCGACCAGCGCCCCCACGCCGATGACGGCGATCACGTCAAAGGAATGGCCGGCCACGTCGCGCGCCCGCAGGGCTACTTGCCGCATGGCTTGAAAACTGACGGCGCGGACGCGATCGACCTCGACCAGCGCGCGGCGCAGGGCCGGGTTGACCTCGTCCCGATAGCGACGCAAGGCGCCGGGCAAGCGGACGCCGCGCAGCCAGTCGTCGCCCATGTCCCGATACGACGCGACCGCCCGACCCAGCGCGGCGACCGTCGCCTTTTCCTCGGCGTCGCGCGCCAAAGCGAACCGTTGAGCGTAGGCGTCGTCGAAGCGGCGGCGTTGGCCATACAACTCCTCGCGGGCGCGTTCTCCATGGCCATCGAGGGCCAGGAGTAACGCATCGTCCTCGCGTTCCAGGGCGCCGGCGAGCGTGGTCGCCAACTCAAGCGCTTCCTGCCCGCGCTGCATCGTCTGACCGGCGGCGGCGGCCAGCTG
>JBBSES010000266.1:0-6638 GCA_038239465.1 Gemmatales bacterium | reverse complement strand
TGTCGCTGCCGACGCTGTTGAAACTTCAACAAGCAGAGGCCGCTCCGGTCGCCGCGGCCGATGCGTGCATTCTCGTCTATTGCTGGGGGGCGCCGAGCCAGCTGGAATTGCTCGATCCGAAGCCCGATGCCCCGGCCGAGGTGCGCGGCGAATTTGGCATCACCAAAGGCCGCGTGCCCGGCACGATGCTCGGCGAATTGCTGCCGCGCCTGGCGGCGCGCAACGATCAATACGCCACCATTCGCACCTGTGCCCAGTCGAGCACGAGCCATCAGCCAGGAGCCTACGAGGCGCTGACGGGGTTCAAGCCGACGCGCAACGCGGTCGAACTGACGGCCACCAAGAACGACTATCCCAACCTCGGCTCGGTCATTAGCAAGCTGGCGCCGCCGCGCGGCGCCATGCCGCCGTTCGTGACGCTGCCGCAATTGATTTCCGATGTTGGCAACCTGGCGCCAGGCCAATTCGCCGGCTTTCTCGGTCGGCAGCACGATCCGCTCAGTATCACGCGCGATCCTAACGCTAAGGGATTCAACGTCGCTGAGTTGACGTTGCCCGCCGCGGTGCCGACAGCTCGCCTCGGCGAACGCCGTGCCCTGCTTGAAGCCATCGACAAGCAATTGAACGGTTTGAGGGAGACGGCCGGCCCGCGCGCGCTCGATCTCTACGAAGAGCGGGCGATGCGCATGTTGACCAGCCCGGAGGTGCAAGAAGCCTTCCAGTTGGGGCATGAGAAAGCGGCGCTGCGCGACCGCTATGGCCGCAACACCTATGGGCAATCGTGCCTGCTCGCCCGGCGGTTGGTCGAGGCGGGCGTCAAACTCGTCACCGTCTTTTCGGCCGGCAACGGCAAGACGCCGCAACATGCCTGGGATACGCACAGCGACAATTTCAAGCGTTTGAAGAAAGAACTGACACCGTCCTTCGACCAGGGGACGGCGGCGCTTATCGACGACTTGCGCGAACGCGGCTTGAGCAAGCGCACCCTGCTCATCGTCATGAGCGAGTTTGGCCGCAGCCCGAAGGTGAACAAGGAAGCGGGCCGCGACCACTGGGCCAAGTGCTATTCCATCGTGATGATGGGCGCCGGCGTCAAAGCCGGCCTGACGCATGGCCGTTCGGACAAGATCGGCTCCGAACCGATCGAAGGCCGCGTGTTTCACCCCTCCGACGTGATCGCTACCATATACGAGCGCCTTGGCATCGACTACCGGGGCGAGTTGAACGACGTGGCCGGTCGGCCGTTGCCGGTGACGAACGGCTCACCCATGAGCGAGTTGTTCTAACATCCCTCCATGACCGACCTCTGGCTCGCGCTGCCTTTAGGCTTTCTCCTCGATCAAATCCTGGGCGATCCGCCGACGTGGCCCCATCCGGTACGCTGGATCGGCACCTCCATAGGCGCGCTAGAAGCGCCACTGCGGCGTTGGTGTCCCGAACGCCTGGGCGGTATCCTCCTCGTCTTCCTGGTGGCGGGAGGTGCTGGCCTGGTGTCCTGGGGCTTGCTGGCGGTCGCGGAACTGGCGGGCGACAGGGGGCGAATGATCGCGGCTACTTTGCTTATTTATAGCGGCCTGGCGTCGCGCGCCTTGGCGCGCGAGACGCAAGCGGTCGTCAACGCCGACCACGACTTGCCCGAGGCGCGACGGCGTTTGAGCAAGATCGTCGGCCGCGATACCGACGACTTGCCGCCTGTGGAAATCTACCGGGCCTGCATCGAAACCGTCGGCGAAAACACGACGGACGGCGTGGTCGCCCCGCTCTTTTACGCGGCGCTGGCTGGTCCCGTCGGCCTGTGGGTCTATAAGGCGATCAGCACGCTCGATAGCATGGTGGGCTACAAAAATCCGCGTTATCTGCGCTTCGGCTGGGCGGCGGCGCGGACGGACGACCTGGCGAATTGGATCCCGGCACGGCTGACGTGGCTATTGCTGGCGTTGGCCGCGCTGTTCGGCGGAGGCAACGGACTAGGAGCGCTGCGCATCGGCTGGCGCGATGGCCGCGACCATCCCAGCCCCAATTCGGGATGGGGCGAGGCAACGATGGCCGGCGCTCTCGGGGTGCAACTCGGAGGCCCCGCGACATACCAGGGAAACCCTTCGCTGAAGCCCACCCTGGGCGATGCGCGGAAACCGATTGCGCGCGCCACGGCCCAGCAAGCGATTCGCTTGATGCTGCTGGCCAGCTGGCTGGCGGCGGCGTTGGCGTGGGGAGTGACGCTCGCCTTGACGCAATGGTTGCGCCTTCCTGTCAATCAACCGATATGGGCGCATTGCCTCGCCATGTCGTTCGCCCGCGATTCCTGATAAACTATGTCGAGGGCGTATTCTTCCGGCGGGAAAGCAAGGTTCTCATGAACGATTCCAACACGAGGCCGCGGCGTTCGCCGCGTGATAACGGAGAAGCCGTCGCCATCGATCAGGGCCGCATTGAGGCGGCGATCCGCGAGATCCTGCTTGCCGTCGGCGAAGACCCCGACCGCGAGGGCTTGCAAGAAACGCCGGCCCGCGTCGCGCGGATGTACAAGGAACTCTTCGCCGGGCTGAAGCAAGACGCCCGCGTCCACCTGGCCAAGACCTTCACGCAAAAGTACGACGAAATGGTCCTGGTGAAGGACATCGGCTTTTCCAGCATGTGCGAGCATCACCTGTTGCCCTTCATGGGCAAGGCGCACATCGGCTACCTGCCACAGGGCAAAGTGGTCGGCCTCAGCAAGCTGGCGCGCGTGGTCGAAGTCCTCTCTAAGCGGCCGCAAGTCCAGGAGCGCATGACCGAGGAACTCGCCGACTTGTTAATGCAAGAACTCGATGCCGGCGGCGTCGGCGTAGTCCTGGAAGCGACGCACACCTGCATGACGATTCGCGGCGTCCGCAAGCCGGGCAGCCTGTGTACCACGAGCGCCATGCGCGGCATGTTTCAGACCAATCCCTCGACTCGGGCCGAAATGATGGCCCTGGTCTACGGCGGGCGGTGATGCCGTGATGCTCGCTATCTTCAGCCTGCGCCTGGCGTGCGGCCTGGCCGGTGCCCTGTTGATCCTGTCGCCCAAACAGGTGGCGCCGCGCTTCTATCGCGTGCAATTCCTGACCATCCTGGGGCTGACGGCAGCCGCCGCGGCCCTCCTCGCCGCCGAGGCGACGTGGCTGCTGTGGCTAACGCTGGGCGCCAGTCTCGTCGGCGCCTTTCTCGGCTCGTATGTCTGGTCGCTGGAAGGGCATCCCGGCGGCGAACCGCTGGCCGGCTGCGTGTTCCTGATCCTGCTCAACGGCTTAATCTGCGCCGCGTCCCTGGCCGGAGACTCGGGCTTGATGTTTCGCGATCACCAATGGTCGGTGTTGTGGCAAGTCGTCAACAACTTGACCTCGGCCGCCTTGCTGGGCGCCGCGCTGTCCGCGATGCTCATGGGGCATTCGTATCTGGTAGCGCCGGCGATGTCGATTCAGCCTCTGTTGCGATTGCTCCTGGCACTCTTTATCGCCACTGCTTTACGCATGGTCGTCGCGTCGGTGGGGTTGTGGTCCTGGACGGGGAGCCATTCGCTGGTTAATCTAGAGGATGAAACCGTGTTATGGTTGCCGCTGCGCTGGGGCCTGGGGTTCGCCGGGCCGTTGGTCTTTGGTTGGATGGCCTGGCAGTCGGCCAAGATACGCTCCACGCAGTCGGCCACCGGCATCCTCTACGTCGTGGTGGTCTTCACGTTCCTCGGCGAGTTGACCAGCCAGTTGCTGCAGCCGACGGGTTACACCCTCTAGCAAGGGACGCCGTGAACGCACGCTTTGCCTGTCCGATCTGCGAGCGCCCCGACATTCTCGAACTGCCGGCCGCCCCCTGGCAATGCTCCGGCTGCGACCACCGCCTGGAGCCGCGAGCCACCGACCCCGCCCTGGCGCACTGCCCCCTGTGCGGCAACCACGAACTGTATCGCAAGAAGGACTTTCCCCACTGGTTGGGATTGCTGATCTTGACGGTCGGATGCCTCGCCTTCGCGCTGGGCAACGCGCTCTATCAACAATACTGGGCCTGGGGCATCCTCCTCGGCACGGCGGTCCTCGATGCGTTCCTCTATCACTGGGTCGGCGACGCCGTCGTCTGTTATCGCTGCAATGCCCACTTCCGCGGCGTGCCGGCCGGAGCGGAACATAAGCCCTACGAACTCGTTATCGCCGAGCGTTATCGGCAGGAACACTTATTGAGTCCAACGTCCAAAGTCCAACGTCCAAAGTCGAATGCTTGAGAATTGTACCTTGGACTTTGAACTTTGGACTTTGGACTGCATTCCTTGGACTCACCTCCCCACCATCTGGCTGACGACTTGAGAGGCCTCGTCAAAGGCGAGTTGCTCTTCGATGATCTGTCGCGCGCTCTCTACAGCACCGATGCCAGTATTTTCCAGGTGACGCCGTTGGGCATCGTCGTGCCGCGCGACGAGGAAGACGTGAAGGCGTTGGTCAAATACGCGGCGGATCGGCAAATCGCCTTGGTGCCGCGCGGGGCCGGCAGCGGCCTGGCGGGAGAATCGCTCGGCCCCGGCTTGATCGTCGATTTCAGCCGGCACATGCGCGGCATCCTCGACGTGGGTACCGATACGGTGCGCGTGCAGCCCGGTGTCGTCTGGCGCGACCTGGACGCGCGGTTGGCGCGCGACGGCCGTCGCTTCGCTCCCGACCCGGCCAGCGGGGCCCAATGCACCATCGGCGGCATGGTCGCCACCAACGCATCGGGGGCGAGGGCCGTGCGCCACGGCTATACCCGCGACCATATCTCGGCCCTGCGCGTCGTCCTCGACAATGGCGACGGAGTGACGGTTGGCCGCGAGATGCGGCAGCCGACGACCGACGGCGATCGCTTGCGGGAAATTGTCGCGGCCACCGCGGATTTGATTGAGCGCAATGTGGAACCGATCCGCGCCTGCCGGCCGCGCACGCGCTTCGATCGCTGCGGCTACCTGCTGCACGACGTCCTCGCCGACGATGTTCTCGACCTGGCTCGTCTCCTGGTCGGCTCCGAAGGAACGTTGGCCCTGGTGACGGAAGCGACGCTGCGCACCATCCCCGTCCCCGCGAGTCGCGCCCTCGTATTGCTCGGCTTCGTCAGCATCGAGGCGGCCTTGCGCGGCGCTCAGCGCGCCTTGCCGAGCGGCCCGTCGGCGTGCGAACTAATCGACCGCCGCGTCCTCAGTTTGGCGCGCGCCGGCGATGCCGACATGGCCGCGTTGATCCCTCCCGTCGTCGAGGCGGTGTTGCTGGTCGAGTACGAGGCCGAAACGACAAGCGGCGCCGCCGACGCGGCGAACGAACTATGCCGGCAACTGCACCACGCCGACCGCCTCGCCGTCACGAGAGCCATCGGCACCGACGAACCGACGATTCAGCGCCTCTGGCGGCTGCGCGAAGCGGCGCTGCCCAGTCTCTTTGGTTTGCGCCGCGGCACGCAACCGATCGCGTTCGTCGAGGACGTCGGCGTCCTGCCGGAGGACTTGCCGGTTTTTCTGCATCGCGTGCAGGAAATTCTGCAGCGCCACGAGACGACGGCTTCCTTCCTCATTCACGCGGGCACGGGGCAGGTCCACACGCGGCCCTTCCTCGACATGCAATCTCCCCCTGACGTGGCCAAGCTCTGGGTGTTGGCCGAGGAGATTCACACCGTCGCCCTCGACCTCGGCGGCACGGTTAGCGCCCAGCATGGCACCGGCCTGGCGCGCACGCCCTGGGTGGAACGGCAATATGGCCGGCTCTACCCGGTGTTCCGCGAGTTGAAAGCCATCTTCGACCCGCACCGCGTCTTCAATCCCGGCAAGATCGTCGGCCCCGATCCGGGGATGCCGGCGTGGCCCCTTCGCGGAGCGGAAGACAGGGAGACAGGGAGACAGGGAGACAAGGAGACGGGGAGACAAGGAAACGAGGAGAGCAAGAGAGAACCGCTGAATTTGCTCTGGCGGCCGGGCGAGATGCTCGGCGAAGTTCTGCGCTGCAATGGCTGCGGGCAGTGTCGCACCGAGGCGCCGGCACAGCGCATGTGTCCCATTTTTCGGGCGACCCACGCGGAAGCGGCGACGCCGCGCGCCAAGGCGAACCTCTTGCGCCAGTTACTGGCGGATGGCCAGCCGCTGGGCCGCGACGCCGTCCGCGAAGTCGCCGACCTGTGCGTCAATTGCAAGATGTGCGCTCACGAATGCCCCGTGCATGTCAATGTCCCGAAGCTCATGCTGGAGACGAAAGCGGCGCACGCGGCCGAGCATGGCCTCAGCCGTTCCGACTGGGTGCTGGCGCGCACCGAAATGTTCGCCGCCCTCGGCAGCGCCTTTGCCGTTTTCACCAACGCCACGCTCAAGAATCGCGCCGCGCGCTGGCTGCTGGAGAAGGTATTCGGCGTCTCGCGGCATCGGCGTTTGCCGGCCTTCGCCGGGCGGAGCTTCCTGCGCCGCGCCGCCCGTCAGGGCTGGACGCGCAAGCAGACGCGGCCGGGCAAGCCGCGCGTTGCCTATTTCGTGGACGTGTTCGCCAACTACAACGACCCGCAAATCGCCGAGGCCGTCGTCGCCGTGCTGCGGCACAACGGCATCGAGGTTTACGTGCCGCCGGGCCAACGCGGTTGCGGCGTCGCTCCGCTCACATACGGCGACGTGGACGGCGCCCGCG
>JBBSES010000265.1:0-6651 GCA_038239465.1 Gemmatales bacterium | reverse complement strand
TACTTTCTCTGCGTCGGTAAGCCCTTTATTCCCAACTGCGAGGATATTCACGAGCCGGAAGGTTTAGCGTCGGATGTATCCTTGCCGTGGCTAACGCTTCCGGCTCTTTTTTGCTACCCAACCGTGGCCCAAGCCGATAACCCCTCTCACGCCATCAACCACGGACTCGGATTCTCGACCAGTTTGCAAAGCGTTTGCAGGAACCGCGCCGCCGGCGCCCCATCGATGACGCGATGGTCGAAGGTCAGACTTAAACTGATGCTATCGCGGGCGACGATCTTGTTCTTGCGGACCACGGCCACGCGCTGGATACGGCCGATCCCCAAGATCGCCGCCTCCGGAACGTTAATCACCGGCGTGAAGGCGTCGATCCCGAAGGCTCCTAGACTTGTGACGGTGAACGTGCCGCCCTGTATGTCCGCCGCCGTCAGTTTTCGCGCTCGTGCTTGCGAAATCAAGTCGCGCGAACGGGCCGCCAAGGCGCGGAGTGTTGAGCCAGGTACGTCGCGGATCACAGGTACCAATAACCCGGCGTCCGTATCGACCGCGAGACCGATGTCGATCCGCGGCAGCAGAACGATATGGTCACCTTCCCAGCGGGAATTCAAGAGGGGATGGTCTTTCAAGGCAATCGCCGTCAGCTTTACCAGGAAGTCCGTGAAGCTGGGCACGGTACTCGCTTCGGCGGCCTTGAACTGCTGGCGCAGGCTCACCAGATGGGTCGCGTCCGCGCTGGTTGTCAGCGTCACCGGCGCGGTGGACTGATGGCTCTGCAGCATCCGGGCGGCTATTGTTTTTCGCAGGGAAGTGACCGGCACCTTGCGCGCTTCGGGAGAAACGTTCGGCGCTTGCGGAAGACGAACGAGAGCCGCCGCGCGAATGTCTCGTTCGCGGATACGTCCGGTGCGGCCACTGCCTCGGAGTTGCGCCCACTCCACGCCCAATTCCTTGGCGACGCGCCGGGCACGCGGGGAAATCGCTCCCTCTTGATGTTTTCCACGAGCCGGAAGCGTGAGCGACGGAGCCAGGCGATGACGCCGCACGTCTTCGGGCATGACCCGACCCGATTTTCCCGTGCCGGCGACTTGCCCAAGCTCCACGCCTAACTCGCGCGCCAGCTGCCGCGCCGCCGGACCCGCCGCGGGATCGCGCGTGGCCGAAGCCTCGACTTTTTGCTTGCCGCCCTGAGCGGGCAGGGCTTCGCCCAGTTCGGCGAGATAGCCGATCAGCGTACCGACGCCGAGCCGGTCGCCCTCTTTGGGACCATCGGGAAGGATGCGCAACACCCCGCCGTCAAGCGCCTCGACTTCCTGCGTCGCCTTTTCGCTTTCCAGACTGAACAGGGCGTCGCCCGGACGAATCGTGTCGCCTTCGCGCTTGAGCCAGCCGGCGAAGGCGCTTTCGTCGGTGCTCCAACCGAGGGGCGGAATGGTGATCGGCATCGCCATGACTTTGGCTCCAAGACAACACACACTCTGGTTCCCAGGCTTCTGCCTGGGAACCCATTTCCCCGATTACACACTCTGGTTCCCAGGCTTCTGCCTGGGAACCCATTGCCCCGATGACACACTCTGGTTCCCAGGCTCCCGCCTGGGAACCCACTTCCCCGGAGGCTCTGCCTCGTCGTAGCGCTCGGACGAGGCGGAGCCTCGGGGAAGGCATTCCCAGGCGGAGCCTGGGAACGAGGAAAAAAGCCTACTCCGCGAGCAAGTCCCGAATCGCCCGCGCGATGGTTTCGGGATTCGGCACGACGGCCGTTTCCAGCGGCGGGCTATACGGCGTCGGCGCGTGCGCTCCGTTCAACCGGCGGATCGGCGCGTCGAGGTCGTCAAAGCCCGCGTCGATGACTTGAGCGGTGATCTCGGCCCCGATGCCGCACGGGCCGAACGACTCGTCCACGATCAACAACCGGCCCGTCTTGCGCAGCGATTCCAGGATCGTGCCCAAGTCCAACGGCGCCACGGTACGCGGGTCGATCAACTCCACCGAAACGCCTTCCGCGGCGAGTGAGTCACATGCTTTGCTCGCCTGGCGCACCATGAAAGCGAGAGCTACCACGGTCACATCGGTTCCCGCGCGCACGACGGATGCCTTGCCGAAGTCGATCTCGTACTCCCCCTTGGGCACCGGCCCTTTGATGCCGAGCAATTCGCGGTGTTCCAGGAATAGCACCGGATCGTCGCAGCGCAGCGCCCGCTTCAACAGGCCCTTGGCGTCGTAGGGAGTGGACGGCACGACCACGCGAAAGCCGGGGATGTGCGTGTAGATCGAGTAGTAACTTCCCGAGTGGTGCGTGGCCGCCGAGTGGCCGATGCCGACGCAGCCGCGCAATAACACGGGCATCTTCAAACGGCCGCTGCTCATGTACTGGATCTTGGCGATCTGATTGATCAACTCGCCCAGGCCGTCGAGGACGAAATCGGCGAACATGAAGTCGATCACCGGGCGCGTGCCGGTCATGGCGGCGCCGGCGCTCAGCCCCACGAAGCCGCGCTCGCAGATGGGCGTATCGCACAAGCGCGTGGGGCCGTGGCGTTCGTAAAGTCCAGCCGTGGTCTTGAAGTTGCCGCCGCGCTTGCCGATGCCCTCGCCCATCACGAAGATGTTCGGGTTTCGCTCCATCTCCTCAGTCAGCCCTTCGAGCGTCGCCTGCATGTAGGTGATTTCACGGCCCGGCCCGGCTGACAATCCCTTGTCACTGAGCGAAGGCGTCGCGCTCTTCACCTCGGCGTAAACGTGTGTCGTCGCCGTCTCCGGCGCGGGATAGGGACTGCTCTCCGCGAACTGCTGGGCATCCTCGACGCGCCGCTTGACCTCCGCGTCGATCTCCTCCAGGTCGCTTTCGTCGGCCAGGTTCTCTTCCAGGATCGACGAACGCAGCTGCTGAAGGGGACAACGGGCCTTCCATTCCTCGACTTCGGCGCGGGTGCGATAGGTGAAGTCTTCCATGCCCTCGGCGTGCGGCCGCGTGCGGTACGTCTTGCATTCGAGCAGCGTCGGCCCTTCTCCTCGGCGGGCGCGGCGCACCGCTTCCTCGGCGGCTCGATAAACCGCCCGCGCATCGTTGCCGTCCACCTCCAGGCCGGGGAGACCATAGGCGGCGCCGCGCGACGCCACGCTGGGGTTGCCCGCCGAATAACTGAAAGGCACTTCCGTGGCGAACTGGTTGTTCTCGCAGACGAACAGCACCGGCAGCTTCCAGATGCTGGCCATGTTCAGCCCTTCATGGAAGGCGCCGTTGTTGACGGCGCCATCGCCGAAGAAGGCCACGGCCACGCGATCACTTTGCATCACCTTGAAGCTGTAGCCGCCCCCCGCCGCCTGCAAGATGCACGGGCCGACGATGCCGCTGGTGCCCATCATGCCCACCTCGGGCGCGAACAGGTGCATACTGCCGCCCCGCCCGCGCGAACAGCCGGTATCGCGGCCGAGCAATTCCGCGATCAGCTGCCGCGGCGTCACCCCTTTGGCCAGCGCGTGGCCATGCCCGCGGTGGGTGCTGAAAACCACGTCGTCCGCGCGGAGGTGGGCGCAGACGCCCACGGCGATCGCCTCTTGGCCTACATAGGTATGGCAGGCGCCATGAATCAGTCCGCGCTGTCGGTCGCGGGCTAGTTGCTCCTCAGTGAGACGAATGAGCAACATCTGGCGATACAGGCCCAGGACGCGCGCCTTGGTCGCGGGAGAGACGGTTTCGGTCAGCATGACGGGATCACCTTTCGCCCCGGCGTGGAGAGTCTTGACTTCGACAGGGGCTAATTGTAATATGATTGTATGATAAAATCAATCGACAAAGCGGCGAATGCGTCGCAAACGATCGAGAAGCAGACGCTCGGCGAAGTCGTGGTCGGCCGGATCAAGCAATATATCGTGGACCATCGCTTGCGGCCCGGCGACCGGCTGCCCACCGAACAGGAGTTGGCCGACCGCTTTGGGGTCAGCCGGGTCAGCGCCCGCGAGGCGACCAAGGCCCTGCAATTCCTGGGAATTATCGAGGCGGCGCCGCGGCGCGGCCTGGTAGTCGGCCAGGTAGACATGAGGCGAACCGCGGCCTACCTCGGCTTTCACCTCGCCATCGGCGATTTCCCCAAGGCGCAACTCATCGACGCGCGCGGCGTCATCGAAACCGGTGTCCTGCCCCACGTGATGCGGCGGATGAAAGAAGATACGACGCTCCATTCCCGGTTGACGGTACTCGCCGACGACGTGCGCCGGGCCAAAAACCTGGATGGCCGCATCGCCGCGGACGTGGCCTTCCATCACGGCTTGCTCGACGCCGCCGCCATACCGCCGCTGGTGGCCTTCCACGATTTGCTGACGATCTTCTTCGACCGCTTCCGCCGAAGTCTGGCGCGCGGCGACTGGGAAGCCGGCATCGCGCAACACCAACTCATTCTCGACGCCCTGCGCGACGGCGACCTCGAGGCGGCCAGCGCGACCATGACCAAGCACCTGGAGCATCATCGTAAATTCGCCTGACACCGCTGGCCCCCACTCTCCCGGAGGTTCTGCCGTGGTCCACTCGCTCTTCGATTTGACGGGCCGTGTCGCCCTAGTTTCCGGAGCGGCGCGCGGCATTGGCCGAGCGATGGCATTGGCCTTCGCCGAGGTCGGCGCCGACCTGCTCATCACCGACATGAACGCCGATGGTCTCCAACAGACGGCGGCCAAGATCGAGCGTCTGGGTTGCCGCGTCTCCTCCTTCTGTTGCGATATCTCCGACGTCGAACGGATTGGCGAACTCTTTGGTCAGCTGGACAAGGTCTTTGGCCGCCTCGACGTGCTGGCCACCGTGACCGGCGGCAGTTCGCTGGGCCGGCCCGAGGACTTGACGGTCGATCAAGTCCGCCAGGCGTTTCAAAGTCTCGTCGTCGGCCGCTTCGCCTGCTGCCAGGAAGCGGGCCGACGCATGTTGGCGGCGGGGAAGGGCAGCATCATCCATATCGGCTCGGTGGCCGGCGTCGCGGCGCTGGGCCGAGGGAATTTCGCCTACAGCATGGGCATGGGCGCCGTGGCGCAGATGACCCGCGAACTGAGCCTCGAATGGGCCTCGCGCGGCGTGCGCGTCAACGCCATCCTGCCCGCTCAGGTGATCAACCCCGATCTCGCCAAACGCATGGATGCTGATCCCACGCTGGAAGCCACGTTTCTGCGCGGCATTCCGATGGGCCGCCTCGGCCGGCCGGAGGATGTGCAAGGGCTGGCAATCTTCCTGGCCTCCGACGCCTCGGCCTGGATCACCGGCGCTTTGATTCCGCTCGATGGCGGCGGCCTGGCCATGAGCGCGGGCGGAACGCCGAGCAGCCGCTGAACGATTTGACCATTTCCGAAACTACGACCGGAGACACTCATGGCCAAGCCATTGTTTCGAGGCGTCTGCGCTTCCTCCATCACCCCGTTTCACGACGACGGATCGTTGCGGCGCGAGTGGCTCAAGCCGCACATCGACTGGCTCATCGAGGAAGGCGTCGATGCGATTTCGCCTCTGGGCAGTTCTGGCGAGTTCACCGCGATGGAATGCGACGTTCGACGGCAGGTTCTGGAAGCAAGTATCGAAGCCATCGCCGGACGAGTCCCCGTCGTGGCGGGAACGCACGATTATTCCACGCGGCGCACCGTGGAAATGTCGAAGTTCGCCGAGGCGGCGGGCGCCGATGCCTTGCTCATCGTCCCGCCCTATTACATGGCTCCGACCCCGGAACAGGTCATGGACCACTATCGCCGCGTGGCGGAGGCGGTAACGATTCCCATCGTCCTCTATCACAACATTCCGCTTACGTCGGTCGATTTGAAAACGGATCATCTGCTCCAACTGTTCGAAGAGCGCGTCATCGCCGGCGTGAAGATGTCGAACCCGGAACCGGATCGAATCTGCGAGTTGCTTCAGGCAGCCAATGGGCGGCTTTTCGTTTACGCCGGGATCGACACGGTAGCCTTCGAAGGCTTGTGCCACGGGGCGCACGGCTGGATCTCCGGGATACCGAGCATGGTCCCGCGCGCGGCCAAACGCTTGTACGAGGCCCTCGCGCTCCGTGGCGACCTTGCCGAGGCACGGGACCTATGGCGGCGATTGGCCCCACTGATGCGTTTGCAGTTTCAGGCCTATCACGCCAAGGGCGACGGCCCCCACTGGTTCAGCACGATGAAGGCGTCGCTCAACATGATTGGGCCGCCCGTGGGCGATCCGCAACCGCCCATCAAGCCTTTGTCGCCCCTTCATCGCCAGGCCCTCGCGAAATTGCTTCGGGCTCTTAACTATTCCCTAGAGGCGCATGCGCTTGGATGAGATGCAATATCCATCGACAACAACGTCGGCGAGCGGACGCTGAAGCTGGTGGGCATTGGCCGCAAGAACTGGCTGTCCCTGGGTGTCCCTTCCCTCGCTCTGATCGCATTTTGGGGCGAATCTTGCCGAATTGCCGTCCGAGGGGAAGATAATTGTTACACCGAGAATTTGGCAAGGGATAGCCTCGGGAGAACTACCTGACCTTACCCCGCTCCTGGATTTTTATCGTACCCCGCTACCCCGCCGTCCCCGTGCGGCTAAAATCACGGTAACCGTTCACCCGAGCGGCAATAGTGAGGGACACGCTTGGCCCGCGCGGTGGGCCTGGAGGGCGGTTTGGATATAGTCCAGGGCGTTCTTGCTTT
>JBBSES010000264.1:0-6655 GCA_038239465.1 Gemmatales bacterium | reverse complement strand
GTCGCTGCTGCGCGAATTCTTCCAGGAGTTCATGCTGCTGTTCTTCCCGGACTGGTTTCCGCGTTTCGTCTTTTCCGGCGTCGATTGGCTGGAGCAAGAGATCTTCCCCGACCCGCCGGAAGGCGATCGGCGCGCGGTGGACCTCTTGGCCCGCGTGCCGGTGCGCGTGGCGCCGGAAGCGGACAGCGCCGCCGCCGAGTTTTGGATGGTCCTCATTCATATCGAAATCGAGTCGGCCGACTCGGTGGCCCCGCTGCGCCAACGGATGTGCCGTTACTATCACTTTCTCCGCAGCAAGCACGAGTTGCCCGTCTTGCCGATCGGCCTCTATCTGCGCGTTGGCCTGGACGGGGTCGGCTGGGATACCTACGCCGAGGAATTCTGGGGCCATCGCCTGATGCACTTCGAGTATCCCTACATCGGTTTGCCGGCCCTCGACGGCGAAGCGTTCGCGCGGGGCGACAATCTACTGGGTGTGGCGCTGTCCGCGTTGATGCGCTTGCCCGACGAACGGCGGGTGCAAATCGGCGTGGAATCGTCGCGGCGATTGATAGAATGTCAGGAGAGTAATTTCCGACGCTTCTTGCTCGGCGAGTGCGTAACTGCCTATATCGCTCGTAACGAGGACGAACATCGGGCATTCGCGGGGGCTATGCAAACCCAGGTGAGTTCGGGAGAATCGGCGATGAACCGCTTTGTTTTTGAGCTTATGGAGCAAGAGGCATACAAACAGTGGCGCCAGGAGGGGCTGCAGGCAGGGCGCCAGGAGGGGCTGCAGGCAGGGCGCCAGGAGGGGCTGCAGGCAGGGCGCCAGGAGGGGCTGCAGGCAGGGCGCCAGGAGGGGCTGCAGGCAGGGCGCCAGGAGGGGCGCCAGGAAGCGAATCTCAATAATCTCCTCGCCTTAATCGAAAGCCGGTTTGGCGCTGTTTCCCATCCAGTTCGCCAACTCCTGACCGGCATGTCGCCCGATGCCCTGGAACAACTTTTTCGCGCCGCCCTGCAAGCGCCGTCGATGCACGACCTTGGCCTAGGCGACTGACGTTCGCCTTCCTACCGTCCCGGCGGCGTAAAGTCCGCTATCCATAGCTGCGACGGCTGCCGGCCGTCCCTCGTCGAAGTCCACATCAGCTGCTTGTAGTCCGGGCTGAACACCGGCAGCACGTCGGCGCCCGGCGCGAACGTGATCCGCGTCTTCTTGCCCGTCTCCACGTTCATCCAGTACAAATCGTAGTTGGGCCGCATTCCCGTCTCGTGGTCGGCGGCGGTGTAGATAATGTGCTTGCCGTCCTTGTACCAGAACGGCGCCCAGTGGACCCAACTCAAGTCGTCGGTCAGCGCCTTCTCGCCGGTGCCATCGCTGTTGACGACCATGATTTGCAGGTGGTCCTTCTTCTTGCGGTCGCTGCGGAAGAGGACCTTCTTGCCGTCCGGCGAGAAGAAGGGGCCGCCGTTGTAGCACTTCGGCGCATCGGTGAGTTTGCGGACGTTCTTGCCGTCGGCGTCCATGATGTACAGTTCGAGGTTTTCGGCTCCATCCCGGTTGGAGCAGAAGACGATGTGCTTGCCGTCGGCGGAGTAGCTGCCCTCGGCGTTGTAGCCCTTGGAGTCGGTCAGCTGCTTGAGGCCGGTGCCGTCGGGGTTGGCCTCGAAGATTTGGATCGTGGCGTCGAAGTCCCACTGGTAGCGCGGCCGTCGGCCGGCCTTGGCGTCCTCCTCGCGCTTCTTGTATTCCTCGGCCTGCTTCTTCTTGGCGTCCGGGTCGAGATGGCTGCTGGCGAAGATGATCTTCTCGCCGTCGGGCCGAAAATAACTGCACGTCGTCTTGCCCACGCCGGGACTGACGCGGCGCTGCTTGCCGGTTTCCAGGTCCCGGACGAAAATCTGGTAGAACGGATTGCCGCCTTCCTTCTCCTCGGCCTGGAAGATGACCTTCTTGCCGTCGGGCGAAAAGTAGCCTTCGCCGGCGCGGACGAAGTCCTTGGTCACGGCCCGGATGTTCGTCAGATGGGTCGCTTCTTGCTTCTGCCATTCCGGGCCGGCATCGGCATCAACGGCCAGGCTGAGGAGCAGGAATAACATCGAGAACTCCCGAGGTCTTGATGGAGGCGGGCAAGGTCAGCCGCCATTATAGATGCCATCGCTCTTCAAGGGAAACATCATGGACGCCCTGCGCACCTTGCTCACCGACGCGGGCCTCGATTTTCTTACGCCCTATGTCGGCTGGTTGTTGATGACGGCGGCCGGGCTAATTGGCCTGGCGGCCCTCAAGCTGGTGTTCGCGCGCCGTGCGAAACGCAAGCGGGCCGCGCCCGTCGAGCCAGACTTGCACGAGGACTTGACCGCCTATCCGCCCGCTCCGGGAGTACCCGGCCCGCGGCGCCTCACGGTAGACGGCTTGCCGGCGCGGGTGCGTTTGATCGTCGTCGCCCCGGTCGGCCGCGACAGCAACGTCAACGCGGAAGCGCTCGACCCGATGCTCGATCAGATCGTCCGCGGCCTGGGCGAGATGGTGAAGCGCGATCAGCCGCGCGTCCGCGTTTGGCCGGCGCCGCTGAGCAACCGCGGCTTCGCGCCGACCTTCCATCGCAACGTGGCCCGTCCCGAGGCCGACGGGCAACTATCGCAGTGGGCGCTCATCGCCGGTCCCGTGAAGGTCGGCCGCTGGCAGGTGTTGCTCGGGCTGGCGCTTTGGACCGATCGGCCGTCTACGCTGGGCCGCCTGTCGGTCGAGGCCCACGAGTGGCGCGACACCCTGCGCATCCAGGAGGTGTGACGATTGCGCGTCCGCTTTATAACTGGCCCGCGTTTAGGACGTTGACCGCGTGCGCCTCCCTCGCTGGGAAAATCGCGACGCGGCATCACCCCTCCTGACGCCCCCCGCTCGCCTTTCGCGCTTTTTCGTTTCGCGGGGATGCAAGTTCGCGGCAAAAAGACCGGGGCAACGATGGAACGAGACGAAGCCAAATCTCGTCTGTATGATAAGAGGCTTCCGCTAGTCGCCGACCCCAACGAGGAAGCGGGGAACCCCGGTGTCCGTACGCGTTCAATGCCCGCACTGCCACGGCGTTTGCCAGGTCAACGACACTAATCTCGGGGCGCCGGTCCAGTGTGGCCGCTGTTCCCGGCCGTTCACGGTGCGCGTGCCGACGGCGCAAGCGGCGCCGGCCAGCCTGTCGCGGCCCGGCGTTTCCGCCCCGGTCGCCTCGGTCGCGCATCCCGGCGCCGCGGGCGGCCACTTCTGGGGCGAGTTGCGCGGCCTCTTCGGCGCGCCCGGTTCGACGCCGGCCGCCTCCGCGCCTCGGCCCGCGCCTTCGGCAAACGACGACGACGTCTCCCTCGATTGGGACGCGCCGGGCGCCGCCGCGCGCATGGCCGACCCGAACAATAGCGCCTCGCACTCCACGCCGGTCGTCGCCGCCGCGACGCCCGCGTTCGCCTCGGTGCGATTGGAAATCGGTTCCGCCACATCGTCGGGCCGCGTCCGGCCGCACAACGAGGACAGTTTCCTCGTCCAGCAGTTGGCCTGGTCCAACCTCGACCAGCGCCGCGACCTGGCCCTCGTCGTCGTCGCCGATGGCGTCGGCGGCTATCAAGCCGGCGATCAGGCGAGTGGCCTCGTTATCCGTCTCGTCGGCAATACCGTCGCCCCGTTGCTGGCCAACGTCCTCACGGGGCAAGTCAAGGACGTGCCGCTTCAGCAACTCCTGCAAACGCTTGACGGTGCCCTGCGCGGCGCCAACCGCACCGTCCACCAGCGCGCGCAGACAAGCGCCGCGTGCAAGGGAATGGCGTCCACGGTTGCGGCGGTTTTGATTTGGGACGGCAAGGTTGCCATCGGCCACGTCGGCGATTGCCGCGTCTATCACCAGCGTGGTCAGCAGCTGACGCAGGTGACGCATGACCAGACACTGGTCGAACGCATGTTGCAACTGGGCCAGCTGACGCCGCGCGAGGCCGAGCGGCATCCGTCGCGCAACGAGGTCGCGCAAGCCGTCGGCCGGCACCCGGACATTACGCCCGCCGCTTATCAGCTGCAACTGGCCGCCGGAGATTGGCTGATCGTGGCCTGCGACGGCCTGCACGCCCACGTCGATGCCCGCGCCCTGGATAACGCGATTCGCCAGGCTTCATCCGCCCCGGCCCTGGCGCGGCACCTCGTCGATCTGGCCAACCAGGGCGGCGGCAGCGACAACTGCACCGTCGTTGCGGTGCGCTGCTCGTAAACGACCAGGGCTTGCCGTTTCGCGCTCGTCCACTATTTCGCGGCCGGCCAAAATTCGACCGTCGAGACGGCGCTGTTCCACTTGTCGCCCGCCAGGTTCACGACTTCCACATCAATTAGGCTACCGCGCGTGTCGGCCGAGCCGATAGGTACTTCACACCAACGGCCCGGCGGCTTGATTCCTCCGATGGTTTCGCGGTATTTGCCCTGGACGTTCACCTTCATCTTCCGCTCGCCCTCCAAATCGACGAACAACAACTTCAGCTTGCCCGAGATGCCAGGCGGCACATGAACCGAGAATTTGAGCGGACTGCCGGCCCAGCAATGGGTCTTGCCCGCCGAGGCTGGCCAGCCGTCATACGGTTCCCCGGACACGCGCAGAATGTTGAATCCGGACATCGCTATCTCGTCGGCATAGGGCGGCGTTCGCTCGACCTTGTGACCCCGACCGCACTGATAGACGAAAGCCGGTCCCGGGGGCGGCGGCAGTTCGTCGGGCGATACCAGAGGATAAAACTCCACGCGGGATATGACGCAGTTGGGGCTGGGAGGCACGTTGACGACCGAGACGTTGATGCTACCGTTCTTGATTTCGTGAGCCGCCAGGCGAACCGAAACCCACACCCCCGCGGGACCAAACGATTCGAGAAGCTTGATTGGCTTGCCATCGACGATGAGCCGTTGTTTGCGGCCTTGCGTATCGCCGTCTCGACAAAAGAGACGCAATTCCCCTCCCGTACGCGGCGGTACTTGCACGGTGAAATTGACTTCGACACCGTCGTGCAAGCACCAGACCTTGTAGTTCTCATGCGCCCAGGGACCTCCCGGCATGCCGCGCCCGTACTTGATGCCGTAGCCCGGCGAGAGCGCGTCGAACCAACTGAAGCCATCGACGCGCCCCAGGTGGAGTTGCAGCGCGGGTTTGGATGCCAGGATGGGCGGAAGAACCACTGGCATTGCTTTCGTCGTGACCGCGACGGGCGCCGCCTCGTTCGTTTGCCGCGCTAGGAGCCAGGCGAATAAGCCGCCCGCGACCAACAGTACGGCCGCCCCTATGCCGACGAAGCGCCATTGCCGCCGCCGCGCCGCCGCGCCGCGTTTTTGCCAGGCATTTCCCGCTCCCTTCGCCACCGCGCCCGTGAATACCGTGGCCGGCACGCGCCCCACGGCGACCGAAACGTCGAACGGCGTCGCGTAACGGTCCTCCGGCCGCTTCGCCATCAAGTTGGCCACGATCGCTTGCACTTCCGGCGCGATTCCCGGACGCAATACTTCGAGGGATTCCGGCGCTTGCGTGAGGTGGCGGCGGTGCTTCTCTTCCACGGTGCCGCCGGGAAACGGCACCTCTCCGGCGAGCAGGAAATAAAACGTGCATCCCAGGCTATATAGCTCGGCGCGCGTGTCTCCGAGGCCGCTAGTGGCGATACGCTCCGGGGCCACGTAGTCGGGTGAATGGAGTCCGGTTCGCTCGTGGGAACGGTCGGCATCGAGGCGCGTGTGCCTGGTCGGCTGGCGAATCACCGTCAGGCCGAGATTGCGGATCTTGACCTGCCCCCAGACCAGCGAGCCGAGCGAGGAGCCGCTCCCTTCCTCCTTGCAGCGCGCCGGCGTCCACAACAAATTGGCCGGCGTTAAGTCGTAGTGCCGCAAACCGCGCTGGGCCGCGTGTTCCAGCCCGAGCGCCGCCTGACGGATGAATTCGCACGCTTCTACGATAGGCAACGGCCCCTCTTGGCGCACGCGCCGCTCCAGGTCGATCCCGTCGATGTACTCCATGGCGAAGAAATGCGTGGCCCCGACGGGGCCGGCGTCGAACGAGGCGACCACGTTCGGATGCGATAGTTGGCTGGACAGCCGTACTTCCTGGTAGAAGCGCTCGACCGCTTCGGGATGGCGCAGCAATTCGGGGCGAATGACTTGCAGCGCGACCAGGCGGCGCATGATCGTATGCCGCGCCCGAAAGACGTCGCCCATGACCCCTTCGCTGATTTTTTCCAACAAGAGGTAGGGGCCGAGCGTCAGCTGGCCCGCCTCACCCTGGAACAGATGATTGACCTGATAGGGCGTCAGCCAGCCGCGTTTGACCAATTCCTTTGCCAGGGCCAACGGTTCGCCGAAACGAGGGGCGACCGCGCGGGCCAACTCGTTGGCCTGAGCCGGTTCCAAAAGACGAAGGTGGCCGACCGTGCCGACCAGCGCGGCGACGGAGTGGATCGACATGGCGGAGCCAGGGAGAGGGGCGACTCAGGCTGTGTAATTCATCAAACTTACTTCGCTTCCGAGGGAGAAGCAAGAGAGCGCCGAGCCAACGACCGCGCAAGCCGAAGTGCCAAGCCGGGCAGCCCGGGTTGGGCGGAGGGGGGGTTTGAGTGCGCGGGGTGCAGCAGTTGCGTGTCCGGCTCGCGGGTGGGGGGGGGTTTGCATGGCCGGGCG
>JBBSES010000263.1:0-6678 GCA_038239465.1 Gemmatales bacterium | reverse complement strand
TTTTCCAGCTTCTTGTCCAACTCGCTATCCTTCGACGGCGCCGGCTCGGTCTTGCGCGGGTCGGGACGACGGTCGGGCGGCGTGCGTTCGCCGGGGCCGGGATCGCGGGGACCGCGGAAATCGCGGGGGCCGCGGAAGTCGCCGGGGAAGCGGCCCATCGGCCGGCCTTCCATCTCGCCCAGCTTTTGCATGGCTTTCATCAGACGCTTGCGCGTCTCGTACATCTGGTCTTCGAGCTTTTCCATCTCGTCGGCGATCTTCTTGACTTCCTCGCGGGCCTTCTTGACCTCTTGCTCCGAGGGCTTGTCTTTCTCGTCGGCGGCGCGGCCCGTCGGCAGGATGAACGCCAGCGCGGCCAGGCCGAGGAACGCGCGGCACAGAATGCGAGTCATACGTGATCTCCAGGGTAAGAAGAATGCCCGCCCGGGCCGAAGGCGCCCGGGCGGGAAGGGGGCACAGGTCGGTCGTTAGCGGCGCATCTGCTTGCGCAGGTCGCCGAGTTCTTGCATCAGGCGATCAAGCTTCTTTTCCAGTTCGGCGTTCTTGTCGCCGCCGCGCGGCGGCGCGGGACGCGCTCCAGGACCGCCCGGACCACCGGGGCCGAAACCTCGGGGACCGCCGGGCATACCGGGGCCGCGACCCATCGGCGGCCGGCCCATTTCGCGTTGACCCCAATCGCGCGGCGGGGCGAAGCCGCCCATGCCGCGTCCGGGGAAGCCCAGGCCGCCCATGCCGCGTCCGCCCATGCCTCGGCCCTGGTGGCCGTAGCCGCCGGACCAGCGGCCCCAACCGCGCGGGGCGCTCCAACCGCCGCGCCCCTGGCAGGTACGGCCGCGCTGGCCGCCCCTGCCGCCGCGGCTCTGCCAGCCGCCGAATTGTCCGCGCGCGCCGAAGCGGCTCTGGCACTTGCCGCCGCGCGAATAGCGTTGGCCGCCGCCCATTCCACGTCCGCCCATCATCATGCCGTGGTGTCCGCCCCTGCCTTGGTAGCGGCTGTACTGGGGCGACTGTCCGTAGCCATAGCCACGACCGCCCGTCATGCCGCGACCGCCGAAGCCACGGCCGCCCATCATACCGGGGCCGAAACCGCGGCCGCCTCTCATGCCGCGTCCGCCCATTTGCGGACCGCCGAAGCGACCGGGAGGGCCAAACTGCCGGCCGCCCCGTTGCGGGCCGCCACGGCCGCGACCTTCCCAGCCGCCGCGTCCGGGACCGCCGCGGCCACCGCGAAACGCCTCGCCGCCGCGTGCCCAGGGCCGTCCCTGCGCGAAGCCGGCGCGCGTCAACATACCTTCGATTTCCAACTCGATGCCGCGCTTTATATCGCGGCCGCCGGGGCCGCGCATTAGTTCGATGTCGATGCCGGGCAGAGGGCCACGACCGCCCGGCCCACCGGGACCTTCGAAGCGCATCCACATGCCGCCGGGACGCGGAGCGCCGGCCTTGGCGTCGGGGGCGCGTCGTCCCTCGGGTTGGCCCTTGCCCTCGTCGGGCGGCGTCGGCCGGCTGTACTTGCCGTAGCGGCCGTCCCAATCAGGGAAGCCGTAGAAACCCCGCGTCCGATCGACCGGGTCGGCGGCATGCACGGCCGCGGTACTGAGGAGCAGGGCAACTGCCAGCCCGGCCCCCATTCGACAATAGCTCGTCATCGTCCCTCCCACTGAACAAAGCGATAGAACAGGAAACGCACTCCGTCACGGTTTCGGCCGGTCGCGGTCACGGGGCGACCGATGATCCGGCCAAGGCATCCAGCCCATCGGCGGCCCGTGGCGGATTTCGCCCTGAAACGGGTCGCCCTGCAATTCCTTCCATTTGTCCTTCTGCTCCGCCGTCAACGAATCCATGATTTGTTGCTTCATCGCCTTCCACGGGTCGGCGCCGTCGGGGCGCGGTCCCGGAGGCCGACCGTGGCGCGGCCCCATCGGCATGAGGTCGCGCGATAGTTTCGCCCGTGTCTCGTCCACCAGAGTACGAATCGCCGTCCGCTGCTCCTCGCTAAGACGGAGGCGTGCGGCCACCTCGACATCGGCGATGACCTCCGGCCCGCGCTGTTGCAGAGCGATCTGCTCCAGGCGACGGCGCTGTTCGGGCTTGAGCGCCTCGGTCAAGCGCTTGCCTTCTTCCACGGACAACGCGGTCATCTTCGATTGCCATTCGTCGCGGCCCATGCCCTTGGCCTTGCGATAGGCGTCGTGGCGGCGCTCGTTGAGTTCTTCGACGAGCTTCGCTTGCTCTTCCGAGACTTTCAGTTCGTCGCGGACGGACTTGTGCGACAGGAGCTTCAAGCGGCCGTCGCCGTGCATGCCGCCCAGGAAGCTGAAGATCGAAGCCAGGTCGCGTTGGTATTCCTGCTTGGACGGATCGCTGGTGGCCAGTTCGATATTGATGTCGATGGCCTTGTCGAGAAAGGCCAGGCCGGCCGCGGGAGCGCCGCCCTCGATGAGGATTTTGCCGACGCGCTCGTAGCTGGCGGCCAACTCTTGCTTCACGTTGGGGTCGTCGCCGCGCAGAGTGATGAAATCCTGATAGTAGTCGCGTGCCCGTTCGAGCAATTTGCGGCGGACGCCGCGCAGGTCGGGCCGGTCGAGGTCTTCCTCGCAGACGCTGACGAAGAAATCGAGGGCGCCCTGCGCCTGGCGGAAGCTCAGGTCGGCGATGCGGCGCTGCTCGGCCTCGGCTTGCAGGGCGTCGCGGGTGCGGGCCTGCTCGCGGGCGATCAAGACGGTGCTGCACGTTAAGCCGATGACGGCTAATAAGAGAACGGCCACGCCGGAGAGGGCGACGGCCCGGTGCCGCCGCGTCCACTTGGCGGCTTTCTCCAGCAGGCTCGGCCGGCGGGCGCGAATCGGCTGATCGTCCAGGAAGCGGCGCAAATCGTCGGCCAGTTCTTGCGCGGTGGCGTAGCGCTCGTCCGGGTTCTTGGCCAGCGCCTTGAGGACGATGGTCTCCAGTTCGCGCGGCACGGCGCGGCAGACGACGCGCGGCGGCGTCGGTTCGTCGAAGGCGATGCGGTGCAGCAGCTGGGGCCGATCGCTGCCGGGAAAGAGCGGCTCCAGCGTCAGCATTTCGTAGAGGGTGGCGCCGAGCGAATAGATGTCGGTGCGATGGTCCACGAGGCCGCGCTTGGCCATGGCCTGCTCGGGACTCATGTAGCGCAGGGTGCCGACGAGATCGCCGGTGATGGTGAGGTTGGCCTCGTTGCGACAGCGGGCCAGGCCGAAGTCAGCGATCCACAGGTGTCCACGGCCATCGACGAGCAGGTTGGCCGGCTTCACGTCGCGGTGGATGATGCCGACCTGATGGGCGTAATCCAGTGCCTCGGCGGCCTGTAATGCCAGGGTGGCGACGCTGCGAAAGAAGCCGCGGCCGCCCGCCGAGTGTTCGGTCGCCAGAGACGACGGCCGTTCGGTCGTGGTGGAGAGGGTTGGCGGCGCCGCGTCGTCGTCGGCCGGCGCCACGGTGGCCGGCAAAGCGTCGCTATCGTCGTCGGAGCGGCCGTCGAGTTCGCGCAACTCCCGAATGAGGACGGCCAGCGTCTTGCCGTCGATGAACTGCATGGCGTAGTAGTGGACGCCGCGCTCGCAGCCGACGGCGTGGACCGGCACGATATGGCTGTGATGCAAACTGGCGGCCGACTGCGCCTCGTTCTTGAAGCGCTGCAGCTGCCGGCCATCCAGCGCCGCCGCGAACGGCAGTACCTTGAGGGCGACGCGCCGGCCCAGCGAGAGTTGCATGGCCTCGTAGACGATGCCCATGCCGCCGCGGCCCACTTCGCGGACGATGCGGAAATCGCCCAACGGCTCGGGATGCGCCATCGCCGCCGGTTCGGCGAAGGCCATGCGCGGCAACGACGGCGCCGTGGCACAGAGGAAATCGAGGCTATCCAGGCAGCGGGCCAGGGCGTCGGCGATGGCGGGATGCTTGGCCAGGAACACTCGTCTATCGGGACGCAGGCCGGCCTCGCGGGCGGCCAGATATTCTTCCAGAACGGCGGTGACGGCCGGGTCTTCGGTGTCGGCCACCTCGTCGGGATGCACGTCGTTCCGAGGAATCACGAGGCACCTCCCAGGGTGCGGCGCAGCCGATCGAGGGCGCGCGTCCACAGCTTCTTGACGCTATCGAGGGTTCGCTCCATGCGGACGGCGACCTCGGGAAAGGTCAGCCCTTCCAGGTGCCGCAGGATCAGCACGTCGCGGTATTCCGCCGGCAGCTGATTCAAGGCGTCGGCCAGGATGACCGCCTGCTCGCGCCGCGCCGCCTGATGGCTGGGCGAGCTGATCTTGGCGACGAGGCCTTCGTTCAGATGGCGCGACGACTGATCGAGGTCGTTGGCCAACTCGCGTTCGAGGCGCACGTCGCGCCGCTGCGTGCCCAGGTAATGACGAATGAGATTGGCGAGCGTGGTACTCAAAATCTCGCGCAGCCAGTGGACCAACTCCCCTTCGCTGTCGCCACGAAAATTCGGCCAGGCGCGATGGGCGGCGAGGAACGTATCCTGGACCACGTCGCCGGCATCGACCTTCCCCTGCAAGCGCCGGCCGATGTGCAGCCGGGCGAGCAGCGTCAGGTAGCCGCGGTAGTGTTCCAGCAGTTGCCCGAGAGCGCGGTCGTCTCCGCCACGCGCCAGGGGCAAGAGGTCTTCGGGGAGGAAGTCCACTATCGTTGGCATCCGTCGTTCTCTCCTACTCCCAAGGTCACGGTTGGAGACGCGATGGGGCCGCGCGGGGCGGGGAAACGCCTGCGCGCGTTCCTCCGATGCTAACCGAAGTCCAGGGAGAAAGGGGAAGGGAAGGGACGTGGGCGAAGAAGGGTAGAAGTTGCGTTAGACCGTCCAATCCTCGACAATTATCCCAGGAAGGCCACGAAAATGCCGGAGGTTGCGACTCAACAATGTCGAGCCGGTGGTCAGCGCGGTGCCGGCAATCCGCAAATCCATGGTTTGCAACCGGGGACCCTGACGGCGCAACTCGCCGAAACGCGCTTCGGCTTCATTCGTGAATGAAAGGACGTTCATCTTGAGAAAGGAACGCCAAATGCCTTCCAGCTGGGTGTAAGCCCGCACCCGTTGTTCGGGCTTACGTGCTTGGTTCAGATAGGCCAGCCCACCCTGAACCTGTTCGTGAAAGCTGACGATGGATGTGGCGACGTCGTCGGGCGGGAGGCGGTCCAATCGCGCTAATAAGCGGTCGCAGGCCGGCTGCTCCCGCTATTGGAGAACCGACAGACGATCCGTGTCGAGCAGAACGGACATCGACTCAGGCCTTCCGTTTGCCTTGGCGAATGAGCCGGCCCAAACGCGAAATCTCGGCGAAGGCCGGATCGCCCTCGAAATCGCCGACGACTTGCCGGTACCACGGTTCGGCGCGTCGGTTGGCGACCAGCGCTTGCAATGCGGCCAGTTCCTTTTCCACGTAGGCCAGGCGGTCTTCCAGTTGCTTGGTGGTCGGCGTCATTTTGTCGATTGTGTCCCAAGGGGCGAAAGTGAACAAGTGGAACCAATGACATTGACCTCGTGCCCGATACCCAGATTACGTTTCGCGTCTCCCTCACTCCGACGCCGGCGACACCGCCATGTCATCCAGCAAATGCCCCAGCTTGTCCTTCTTGGTTTGCAGATAGCGTTGATTGCTCTCGTTCGGCGCGATCTGGATCGGCACGCGCTCGACGATGCGTAGGCCGTAACCGTCGAGGCCGATGACCTTCTTCGGATTGTTCGTCAACAGGCGGATGTGTCTCACGCCGAGGTCGTACAAGATCTGGGCACCGATGCCGTAGTGGCGCAGGTCGGCGCCGTAGCCGAGACGCCGATTCGCCTCGACGGTATCGACGCCTTCTTCCTGCTGCAATTTGTAGGCGTGCAGCTTGGGCAAGAGGCCGATGCCGCGCCCCTCCTGGCGCATGTAGAGGACGACGCCTTTGCCGGCCTGCTTCACCTGCTCCATCGCCTGATGCAGCTGCGAGCCACAATCGCATAACATGCTGGCGAAAACGTCGCCGGTCAGACATTGGCTATGGATGCGCACCAGCACGGGTTCCGTCTGCTCGGGGACGACGCCCTTGGTCGCCAGGCCGACGCCGCCGAGACTCAGCGCGATGTGCGGTTCCGGGTCCACCAGCGAGGTATAGGCGAACAGGTCAAACTCGCCATGGGCCGTCGGCAATTTGACGTGCAACTCGCGGCGCACCAGCTTCTCACGATGCCGGCGATGCTTGATGATGTCCTCGATGGTACACATCTTCAAGCCATGCAATCGAGAGAAGGCCAACAGGTCGGGCAAGCGCGCCATGCGGCCATCGGGGTTGACGACCTCGCAGATGACGGCCGATTCCTTCAGCCCGGCGAGACGAGCGAGATCAACGCTTCCCTCGGTATGGCCGGCGCGCACCAGCACGCCGCCGGCGCGGGCACGCAATCCAGGGACATGTCCCTTGCCGCGAATCAGGTCGGCCGGAACGCTGCGCTCGTCGATGGCCACTTCGACGGTGCGGGCGCGGTCGAAGGCGCTGGTGCCCGTCGTGATGCCGGTGCGCGCGTCGATATAGGGCGTGAACGGCGTGGCGGCGGCATCGACGCCCTGGCTCGGCATCGGCTCCAGCTGCAGGCGTTCGCAAATCGCGGAAGACATCGCCAGGCAGACGAGGCCGCAGCCGTTGCGCATCATGAAGTTGATCGCTTCC
>JBBSES010000262.1:0-6678 GCA_038239465.1 Gemmatales bacterium | reverse complement strand
TGCAAATCGTGGACGTGGACGATGTCGCGTTCGGCGTTCCAGCCCCACGGGTCGGTGGCGCCATACGCCAGCCCGCCCTTAATGCCGCCGCCCGCGAGCCACATGGTAAAGCCGAACGGGTGATGCTCGCGGCCGTCTTGCCCCTCCGCGGTCGGCGTCCGGCCGAACTCGCCGCCCCAAATCACCAGCGTGTCTTCGAGCAAGCCGCGCGATTTCAGATCGGTCAATAAACCGGCGATGGGTTGGTCGGTCGCGGCGCAGTTATTCGTCAACTCATTGCGTAGACCGCCATGCTGGTCCCACAGCTGGCAGCTGGAACGCTTGGACGTCTGCGTGTGATAGACCTGCACGAAGCGGACGCCGCGCTCCACCAGGCGCCGCGCCAGCAGGCATTGGGTGCCGAAGATCTCCGTCGTCTTGTCGTTCAGACCATACAGGCCGCGGGTGGCGGCGCTTTCGCCGTCGATGCTGAACGCCTCCGGCGCCTCGCGCTGCATCCGAAAGGCCAGCTCGAACGAGGCGATTCTGGCGCTCAGCTGGCTGTCCTCTTGCCGTTGCTCGCGGTGCAGTTCGTTAAGCCGGCGAAGGGCGTCGAGTTGTTCGCGCTGCTTGGCGAGCGTTTGGCCGCCCTTCAAGTTAGCGATGGGATTCTTCAAATCGGCGACGAGCGTGCCCTGATACGCGGCCGGCAAAAAGCTGCTGCCCCACAGCGGCGCGCCCTGCGCCGGCTGCGCCGGGCTGAGAACGACGTAGCCAGGCAAATCCTGATTGTCGCTGCCGAGGCCGTAGAGGAGCCAGCTGCCCATGCTCGGCCGCGAAAAAGCCTGCTCGCCGGTGTTCATCTGCAGGCAGGCGCCGTTGTGGTTGATGTTGTCGGCCACCAGCGAGCGGATGACGCACAGGTCATCGACGCGCGAGGCGACTTGCGGAAACAGGTTGCTGACCTCGATGCCCGATTGCCCGTGGCGCTGGAACTTGAACGGCGAGGCGAGGAGGTTGCCGGTGCGCGTGCGCTCCAGTTTCGGCATGGCAAACGGCAGCGGCTTGCCGTGGTCGAGCGTCAGCCGCGGCTTCGGGTCGAAGGTATCGACGTGCGACGGCCCGCCCGACATGAACAGGAAGATGACGCGCTTGGCTTTCGGTTCGTGGTGCGGCTTCTGCACGGCGAGCGGGTTGAAGGCGCGGTCGTCGAGGGGCACGTCGGCGCGGCTTTCGCGGCCGAGCAGGTCGGCGAGGGCGACCATGCCGAAGCCGTTGGCGAAGCGGCCGAGCATCTGGCGGCGGGTCAGAGGGAGCATTTGGCGCATCTCCTAAGTGGCTCCTGGTTCCCAGGCTCTGCCTGGGAACCCACTTCCCCGAGGCTCCGCCTCGTCGGTGCGTCCTGACGTGTGCGGCTCGTCAAAAGCACTCCGACGAGGCGGAGCCTCGGGGAAGGCATTCCCAGGCGGAGCCTGGGAACGAGAAGATTAATCGACATATATGAATTCGTTGGCACATAGCAGGACGTGGCAATAATCGTCCCACGCCGATGCGCCGCCGGCCTTGACGAAATCGCGGCCGATGCGCGCCTCGGCGTCGCTCGGCGGCCGGCCGTAGAGCAGCAGATACGCCGTCTCGACGCGACGGCCGTCGTCCGGCCCCGACGCCGCCACGCGCTTGGCGAAGGCTCGCGCTTGCGACAGGGCGAACGGGTGATTCAGCAGAAATAAAGCCTGGGGCGCTACCGTGGAAATGGTCCGCTTGTCCACGAGCGCCGTCGAATCGGCGGCGTCGAACAGAGCGCCGAAGCCGGAACGGTCGGAGCGCACCGTCGCCAGATAGAGCGTGCGCCGCGGGTCGTTGACATCGGTAACGGCCTTGCCGCCGCGCGTGTCGCTCAGGCGCCCGGCGACGGCAAGCAGGTTGTCGCGCACCGCCTCGGCTTCGAGTCGGCGGCGGTTCATGTGGCCGAGTAGTCGATTCTCCGGGTCGATCTCCCGGCCGTGCGGCGACGGCTTGCTCTCCTGCTGATAGACCGCCGACAGCATCATCGCCTTGTGCATCGCCTTCATCGACCAGCCCGATTGCGTGAACTGGTCGGCCAGGTAGTCGAGCAATTCGGGATGCGTCGGCCGTTCGCCCTTATCGCCGAAGTTGCTGGGCGTGCGAACGATGCCGGCGCCGAAATGGTGCTGCCAGAGCCGATTGACCATGACGCGCGCCGTCAGCGGGTGTTCGGGCCGGGTCAGCCACTGCGCCAGTTCGAGCCGGCCGCTGCCCTTGATAAGGGGCGATTGTTGCTCGCCGGCCAATATCGTCGGAAAGCGCCGCGGCACCACGGAGCCGAGACGGTCGTAGCCGCCGCGGATGTGGACGCGCACGTCGTGAATCCCCGCGTGCGGACTGCCGGGCACGCCGCCTTCCTGGGCGGCATGGACCTCGGGCAGCGGCGGGGGCCGCAGGGCGTTGAGGGCGTTCAGCGACCGCTGGATTTCGCCCTTGTCGCCCTTGGCGGTGTTCAGCTGCTTCTCGAGTTCGGCCACCTGCTTGGCAAAGTCGCGGCGCATCGCCACCTCTTCGGGCATGCCGAGCGGGATGCGATTGATGGGCGGTCCATTGGTCTTGGGGCCGACGTTGGGCAGAATGTTCGTGCTGAAGAAGATGCCGGCCAATCCGTAATAGTCGGCCGTCGAGAGGGCGTCGAACTTGTGATTGTGGCAGCGGGCACACGCCAGGGTGAGGCCCATGAAAGTGCGGCCGACCACGTCGATTTGATCGTCCACGATGTCGGTAAGCAGCTTTTCCTTGTCCGCGTCGCCACCGCCCCAGTTGCCGATGACCAACATGCCGGTCGCCGTCAGCCCCGCGTAGTTCGGCTTGGCCGGCTCCGGCCCCGGCAGTAAGTCGCCCGCCAGCTGGTCGGTGAGGAAGCGATCGTAGGGCAGGTCGCGGTTGACGGCGTCGATGACCCAATCCCGGTAGCGCCAGGCTTCGCTGAAGCCGCCGTTGCCGTCGCGCGCGTCGGCCGAGTCGCAGTAGCGGACGCCATCCAGCCAATGTCGGCCCCAGCGTTCGCCGTAGCGCCGCGAGGCCAGCAATCGGTCGATGACGGTCTCGAAGGCGCGCGGCGTTTCGTCCTTGACGAAGGCGTCGATCTCTTCCGGCGTCGGCGGCAGACCGTGGAGGTCGAAGGCGGCCCGGCGCAGCAGCGTCCGCTTGTCGGCGGCCTTGGCGGGAGTCAAATTCTCGGATTCGAGGCGCGCGAGGATGAATTTGTCGATGCCACCCTTGGGCCAGGCATGGTCCTTGACGGCGGGCGGGGCGACGGCTTTTACCGGCTGATAGGCCCAGTGCTTGCGCTGCGCCTCGGTGATGCGAAACGTGTCGTCGGTAACGGGAACTGGCAACCCGCCGGGCCAGGGGGCGCCGATCTTGACCCAGCGCGTCAGGGTGGCGATATCGCGGTCGGGCAGCTTTTCCTTGGGCGGCATCTTCGGCTTTTCGACGTGTTGAATGAGTTTGACGAGCAGGCTTTTCTCCGGCTCTCCTGGCACGACTGCCGGCCCGGTGTCGCCGCCTTTGAGCAAGCCGGCGCGCGACAGCAGACGCAGGCCGCCCTTGGGGTCCTTGTCGCCGTGGCACTTCTGGCAGCGGTCGATCAAGAGCGGCCGCACTTCCTTCTCGAAGAACTCGTCGCCCGTCGGCTCGGCGGCCGACAGCAGCGCGGGCAGAAGGAGCGTGCCCAGGCCGGCGAGGAGGAAGGCGTGGCGGGTCATGCTTCGGCTCGTTTGGGTTTGCGGCCTTGGGCGGCGTCGTGGAGGGCACTGCGAACGACCTTCATGTGGCTGCGCATGGCCGTCTCAGCGGCGTCGGGATCGCCCGCCTGGATCGCCTTCAAGATGGCGCCGTGCGAGGCGCGGCTGCCGACGCGGTTGCGCGGATTCGGCGTCGTGTGGATCATGCCGGCCATGATGAACTCGTGGATGACGGCCATCACGTTGCTCATCACCTCGCTGCCGACGATATCGACAATCTTGCGGTGAAAGCGGAAGTCGTAGCGGATCGCCTCCAGATGCTCCACGTCCTCGTCGTCGATCTGACGATAGAGCATTTCCAGTTCTTCCAGGTCGGCCGGCGTCGCCAGTTCCGCGGCCCGGCGGGCGGCGTGGACCTCGATGGCGACGCGCAACTCGATGAACTGATTCACGTCCTTGGGCGAGATGGCCATGGCGCTGCGGACCAGCTGCACGCAGCCGCGCAGACTGCCACGATCGCCGACGTACATCCCCTGGCCGCGGCGCACGTTGATGAGGCCGACGCTCTCCATGCGGCTAATCGCTTCGCGCAACACCGGGCGACTTACCTGTAACTGCTCGACCAGTTCCAGTTCGCCGGGCAGGCGGTCGCCGGCTTCATACGGCCCTTGATCGATCAAGGCGCGGATGCGCTCGACCACCATATCGACCAGCGAGGTTCGCGGTATGGGTTGGAGCTTCATGGGATTTCCGTGGAAAAGGCGGGCGGGCAGATGTAAGACATCTTACGGCAGTGGTGGGGCTTGTCAAACGAAATCGGCGAGGGGATATGAATCTCATACGCATCGAGGTCGGGCTGAATTCAGCCCGACCTCGATGCGTGAAGGCCCACGTCCTCCCTATAGGTAGGGATAAACCCCGCCACTCGTTTACGGCTTCTTCAACAATCCCCGTCCATCCAGCCAAGCATTCAAGCGCTCGGGCCACGTGGACAATACCGGATCCTTCGCCGCCAACCCGACGCCATGGCCGCCCTTCTCGTAGACGTGCAGTTCCGCGGGCACGCCCGCCTTGCGCAGCGCCAGGTAAAACTGAATACTGTTCTCCGCCATGACGCCCTTATCGGCATCGGTGTGGAACAGAAACGTCGGCGGCGTCTGCTTCGTCACCTGCGTTTCGTTCGAGAGATTCTCGATCAACTTTTCGTCCGGCTCCTTGCCGAGAAGATTATTGCGCGAGCCGGCGTGCGTGAACGGCCCCTTGAGCGTGACCACGGGATAGCAGAGGATGAGGAAGTCGGGCCGGCAGCTGGCCTTGTCGATCGGATCCTTCGCTTCTTCCTTGCCGTCATCGAAATGAGTGCCGGCCGTCGAAGCCAGATGGCCGCCCGCCGAGAAGCCCATGATCCCTACACGCTTGGGATCGACGTTCCATTCCTTGGCGCGGGCCTTGACCGTGCGAATGGCCCGTTGAGCGTCTTGCAGCGGCGCCGGGTGCTTGTAGCGCGGCGCGATGCGGTACTTGAGCATGAAGGCGCTAATGCCCCGGGCGTTCATCCACTCGGCGACTTGCTTGCCTTCGTGATCGATGGCGAGACCGCCGTAACCGCCGCCGGGGCAGATGACCACGGCCGTGCCATTGGCCTTATCCGCCGGCGCCGGCCAGACGGTCAGCGTCGGCTTGTCCGCCTTCTCGGTGCCGGCGGCGCCGGGAGCGCCGTTGGGCCACAGCTCGAATTCCGTCGGCGCCGCGTCGGCGCCAACGAGCGTCAGGCTCAGGGAGAGGATGGCCAGGTTCATGGGTGGGTCGTCCTTCGCGGGAGAAAAACAGCGGGTTGAGATGGAGTCTACCGCGTGGCGCCGGGCTTGCCAATCGCGGGCCAGCGCGGGGCACGACAATCCTCTTTCCTTCCGCGCGAGTCGCTTTACAATGGTCAACCGTTCGACGCGCGGTTTCCTTCTTTCGGGAGTAGTCCTCGATGGCGTCCGCCAAGTACATCTTGCGTCATGGCGCCATGCGCTTCCTCGGTGAGTTCGAGGCGACCGACGCCTCGACCCATGAGCGCGGCCAGGAAGTGATCGCACGCACGGATCGCGGTCTGGAACTCGGCAACGTCCTGTGCGAGTCCAGCCCGCAAGCCGTCGAGTTGCTCACCGAACCGACGCATGGCCAAATCGTGCGCCCCCTGACCGACGACGACCGCCAGCAAGCGGCGCGCGTCCAGGAGCGATCGACCGCCGCTTACGAAGCGTGCCGCCGCTTCATCGCCACGCGCAAGCTGCAAATGGAATTGGTGGACGTGGAACACCTCTTCGGCGGCGAGCGCATCGTCTTCTACTTCCTGGCGGAGAAGCGCGTCGATTTCCGCGAGTTGGTCAAGGACCTGGCGCGCGAGTTTCAGACGCGCATCGAATTGCGACAGATCGGCGTCCGCGACGAGGCCAAACTGTTGGCCGACTACGGCGACTGCGGCAAGCCGGTCTGCTGCAACACGCACATGGCCGTCATGCCGCCGGTGTCGATGCGCATGGCCAAGCTGCAGAAATCGACGCTCGATCCGTCGAAGATTTCCGGGCGCTGCGGCCGTCTGAAATGCTGCCTGCGCTTCGAGCAAGACGTCTACGACGAGTTCCACAAGGAGTTGCCGTCGCCCGGCACGCGCGTTGTCACCAAGAAGGGACAGGGGCGGGTCTTGGCGCAAGAAATCCTGGCCCGCAAGGTACTGGTGGAGTTCGAGGATGGCCGTCGGATTGTCGTCGCCGCCGACGAGATTCTGAGCCGTCTAGGATAGTCCACAGTCCACCGGCCCCCCGCCGGCTCCGCGCCCCCCCCCCCGAGCGCCGGCGCCGCCCCGCCTCGACCCCACACCCCCCCCCCCAGCCCACCCGCGAGGAAGGGAGCCGGTGGACCGGGGCCGGGGGACTGTGGACTGTGGACTTACGAT
>JBBSES010000261.1:0-6699 GCA_038239465.1 Gemmatales bacterium | reverse complement strand
CGTCAAAGCCTCGATTTAGGGTAGAGGCGTCCCGCACCTCGTCTGAATTCTGGCGAATTCAGCTACTCGGACGACGACCCCCGTAGCTGAATTCGCCAGAATTCAGCCCCGCGACCCTAAAGTCAAGCCTTGACGCTGCACGAGGTACAGGCTAGCGACTCGTCCGGGTCGCGTTCGTAAGGCGTGGCGATACATCTCGTTCCGATCCTTGCCGTGGAAAAGGACTCTTCCGGAAATAACGCCCAGTTGTTCGTCCGTGACCGGATCGCCAATGAGTACCCATTCGCCGTCAGACCGCGAACGGATCTCTTCGATCGTCAGCACTTCGTTCATGCGGTAACTCCTCGGTTCACGCCAGAATTTTGTCCACTACCTTGCCGTGAACATCGGTCAGCCGATAATCGCGGCCCTGAAAGCGATACGTCAGCTTCTCGTGATTCAGTCCCATGAGATGCAGCACGGTGGTTTGCAGGTCGTGGATGTGGACGGGATCCTCGGCGACGTGATAGCCGAGTTCGTCGGTGGCGCCGTGGGTTAAGCCGCCTTTAACGCCGCCACCGGCCATCCAGATGCTGAAGGCGTGCTGATGGTGGTCGCGGCCCAGCCATTTCGAGCCGCCGCGTTCCTCGTTCATCGGCGTGCGGCCAAACTCGCCCCCCCAGATGACGAGCGTGTCATCGAGCAGGCCGCGGCGCTTCAAGTCCTTGAGGAGCGCGGCGCACGGCTGATCGGTTTCCTGACAGCGCGACACCAGGCCATGACGCAAGTCGCCGCCCTGCGATTCACCGTGGCTATCCCAGCCCCAGTGGTACAGCTGCACGAAGCGCACGCCGCTTTCGACAAGGCGGCGCGCCAGGAGGCAGTTGTTGGCGAACGATTTTTGACCCGGCTTGATGCCGTACAAGTCGTGAACTTCCTTCGTCTCTTTCGAGATATCCATCAGTTCGGGGACGGAAGTCTGCATCCGAAAGGCCATCTCGTACTGGGCGATGCGCGTGGCGATCTCCGGGTCGCCGACGGCGTCGAGGCGCATGCCGTTGAGCGCCTTCAAGGTGTCGAGCGTTTGCCGGCGCTGGTCGGCGTCCATGCCGCCGGGGTTGGAGAGAAACAGGACCGGGTCGCCCTGCGATCGCAGCTGCACGCCCTGGTGGATGGTCGGCAAAAAGCCGCTGCCCCAGAGCGACGCGCCGCCGTCGGGCGCCGCCGTGCCGGAGACGAGGACCATGAAACTCGGCAAATTGCGGTTCTCGGTGCCGAGGCCATACGACAGCCAACTGCCCATGCCGGGCCGGCCCAGACGCGGCGATCCCGTGTGGACAAGAAGTTGGGCCGGGGCATGGTTGAATTGATCGGTGTGCATCGACTTGACGATGCACAGGTCGTCGGCGACGGTCGCGAGATGCGGCAGGATACTGGACAATTCTTGCCCACTTTGGCCGTACCGGGCGAACTTGTGCGGCGAGCCGAGCAGCTTGGGCGTCCCTTTGATGAAGGCGAACTGTTGCCCGCGAATGTACGATTCGGGGCACGGTTTGCCCGTCAGTTCGATCAGTTTCGGCTTGTAGTCGAAGAGGTCGAGCGTGGACGGAGCGCCCGCCATGTGGAAGTAGATGATGTGCTTGGCCTTGCCCGGAAAGTGCGGTTTCCGCGGCGCCAGCGGATCGTCGGCCGGCGCGTCGGCGAGCAGACGGTCATCGAGCAGCGACGCCAGGCCGAGGGAGCCGAGGCCGACGGTGCAGTCCTTGAAGAACTGGCGGCGGGTGCGGTAGGCGAGGGCGGCTTGGTCGGTATTCATGGGTATGAGCCTGGTTCGTCAAGAATGTATATATCCGGCAACTCTCGATGAGATATTCACTGAGATATCGGCAAGCGCTCGAGAATCAACGCCGCTCCTCGATGGCGATCTCCGAAATCGGCTTGCCCTCGATCACCACCGGGACGCGATTCTCATATGGCGTACAGTCGGTGATTGGCGGCGGAACACGTTCCAACGTCCCCTCCGCCACCATTTCCTCTTCTGCTTCCGCCTCCGTCAGTTGCTCCCCCCCGGTTAGATGGAATCGGCCGGGATAACTAAAGCGTCAACAAATCTCGCAAACGCAGTTGATCTTGCGGATCGAGCTTTCGGGCCAGTTCGATTGCTTGGAAGAAAACGTCATAGTCCATCGCCAAATCCTTAACGGCGGAATCGGAAGTTTCATGGATGTAAGTTCGGGTCATCCACGGACAGCCCTTCGGCGGTTGCCGCGGCATTGAGTTCCGTGTCCGCGGAGACTAGAATCAGGGGTAGACGAGCGGACGCGCACTGGCGGCCAACCTCCAAAGCGGCCGCCAATTGAAGCGAATCCGCGCCGCGCAATCCGTGCTTCTCCGCCAAATCTATCGCCTCGTCGATAATGCTTGGCTCCAAGTCAACAACGACGTAATCCACCGACCACTCTCGACGAAATTGACCGACCAATAAGGTCACATCTGAAGCAGATATTATTCCACTGCGCGACCGCCGAGTGATGGCCGAGACGATTTCCACACCAGTGAGGCTCGCGAGCCATAATGAGCCGGCGGTCGCGGTGGCAACAATCCCGTTTACCCATGTGCTGCCCCTTTCGGCAAGATATCTCTTGACAAGGGCGCTGCTGTCGAAGAAATAGTCGGCCATTTAACGTCGTTCTTCGATAATTATCTCGGAAAGCGGTTTGCCTTCGATGGCAATCGGCTTCCACTCGCGTCGCCGCTCGACGTCCTCGGAAGTCGGCGGATCGGGGATGCGGCTGATTGTCCCACGGGCTAGCAGACGCCGGTTTACTTCGTCCGAGAGCGCACGATTCAGTAGGTCGCGCAAGTCAGCCTGCTCTTCGGGACTTAGGTACGACACTTCTTTCGCCAGGCGCTGGTATCGTTCGCTCGACATGACGGCTACCTCTTGCGTTTCCATTACCCTCCCCTCCGCATTCTACCCTTTCGTGATCGTCTCATCCAAGTTTAACAGCACATTGGCCACCACGGTCCAGGCGGCCAATTCGGCCAGGTCCATGTCCTTGGGCGGTTCGGGTAAAGTGCCGACGGCCAACGCCTTGGCAGAGGCGGCGTCTTTCTTGTACTTTTCCAGGCTGACGTTATAGAGCTTGATGAGCGCGGCCAGTTCGACGTCGTTGGGCCCGCGGGCGACGCACAGGCGGAAGCCATGAATGGCGCGCTCTTTCTCGCTTGCTTTGACCTCGCTCATCATGCGTCGGGCCAACGCTTGCGCCGGTTCGACGAAGGCCTTGTCGTTTAACGTCGCCAGCGCTTGCAAGGGGGTATTGGTGCGCGGCCGGCGTTCGCAGGCCACTTCACGGCTCGGGGCGTCGAAGGCCATGAACGCGGCATATGGGGCCGTGCGCCGCCAGAAGGTGTACAGGCCGCGCCGATACTGTTCGCCGTTCGTGCTGGTCGCCCAGCGGTCGCCGCTATAGGGATTGAACCAAACGCCGTCGGGTTGATAGGGGAAGACGCTCGGGCCGCCGACCTTGCGCGTCAGCAGGCCGCTGACTGCCAGGGCGTTGTCGCGCACCATTTCGGCATCCATGCGGAAGCGCGGGCCACGCGCATAAAGGAGGTTGTACTGGTCGCGCTGATAAAGTTCACGGCTCACCTTGGACGACTGCCGATAGGTCGCCGACGTGACGATGTTTCGGTGCATCGCCTTGAGCGACCATTTTTGCCGGGCGAACTCGGTGGCCAGCCAGTCGAGCAACTCGGGATGCGTGGGCAGATCGCCCTGGATGCCGAAGTCCTCGCTGGTCTCGACGAGGCCGCGGCCGAAGTATTGCGCCCAGAGGCGATTCATCGTCACCCGGCCAACCAGGGGATTGTCGGCGTCCACCAGCCAGCGGGCCAACGCCAGGCGATTGGCCCTCCCTTCCGACTTGAGGCCGTGCAGCTTGCCGGGAACGCCGGCCGTCACCGTTTCGCCCTTGCTGGCGTGGTTGCCGCGAACGTGAATGAAGCTCTCGCGCGGCTTGGGCATCTCTTTCATGACGAGCGTCGTCGCCGGTTTGAATTCCGAGTCCTGCTTGCGCAAGGCGGCGAGGCGCTCGCGGGTCGGCTGCAGTTCCGGGGCGATGGTCCGATAGAATTTCGCCACTTCGTCTCGTTGCGCGGGAGTGCGCTGCTCGGCCGGAAGGGCGAACGTTTTAGCGACGGCGTCCGGCAGCGAGTTTTGACGCAGCGGCCGCGGCGTATTGGTCACGGCCAGACGGAAACGGCCAATTAGGTGCTGGCTGCCATAGTTCTGATCCAGCGTGATGACGAAGCGCGTGCCCTTATCGAAGCCGAGATCGTCTTTGGTCTCGAAAAGGGCGGTGCGATTCTGCCCCGTCTTGCCGTCGGCGGTTGCGACAGCCCAACCCGTTTCGGGCGTGCCGTCGATGGCCGCGGCGATGGGCCAGTCCTGCTGCGAATGATCGGCCGTGGCGTTTTGTAACGTGACCGGCTTGGCCATCTTGGCGTCGTCGCTCGGGGCGGCCGTGATTTTCATTTCCGACAATACAAAGTTGCCGTTAGGCGCCCGGCCCGGCCCCTGGCCCGGCAGGGTGGGATCGGTCAACACCTCCAGCCGAAAGCCGGTAATGCCCTTGAGCAGCGTGGCCGCTTCGACGCGATACGACTCGGTAGCCGCCAGAGTGCCGCTGGCCAGCACGGAGTTGTCTTTTTGCCCGGTCAGCGTGGCCTTGCCGGCGGCGCTGAGAGCGATCGGTTCGAGAACGGTCCACGCCGGCTTTCCCTGGCCCGCCGTCGCTTCCCACTTCGCTTGCGCTTCGATTAAGGCTGGCGTCGGCGTGTCGAGGATCGCCTGAGCGCGGGCCATATCGTCGGCCAATTTCTGTTTGAACGCCAATTGCTCCGCCGTCAGCACCGGCATCTCAGGAGCGTTGCCCCGGCCCCGATCCTCGGTGTTGTTGAAGAAGGCGTACAGCTGGAAGTATTCCTTCTGACTGAACGGGTCGTACTTGTGATTGTGGCACTGGGCACAGGCGATCGTGCTGCCCATCCAGGTCTGCATGGTCGTATTGACGCGATCGATCACCGCGGCGGCGCGAAACTCCTCGTCGTCCGTGCCGCCCTCGGTGTTCACCATCGTGTTGCGGTGATACCCGGTAGCGACCTTTTGCTCCAGCGTGGCATTGGGCAGCAGGTCGCCCGCTATTTGTTCGATGGTGAATTGGTCGAACGGCATGTCCTTGTTCAAGGCGGCGATGACCCAATCGCGGTACGGATACATGCTGCGTCGAGCGTCGGCCTCGTAGCCATTGGTGTCGGCGTAGCGCGCTTGGTCGAGCCACGGATGGGCCTGGCGCTCGCCGTAGTGGACTGACGCCAAAAGACGCTCGACGGCGCGCTCGTAAGCGTTCGGCTCATTGTCGGCGAGAAAAGCGTCGATCTCCGCCACGGTCGGCGGCAACCCGGTCAGATCGAGACTGGCGCGGCGCAATAAGGTCAAGGGACCGGCCTCGGGCGAGGGCTGCAATCCCTCGCGCTCCAGGCGGGCAAGCACGAAGTGATCGATGGCGTTGCGCGGCCAGGCTTTATTTTTGACCGCAGGCAACGGCGGCGTCGCCGGCTTGACGTACGCCCAGTGTTCCTCGTACTTCGCTCCCTGGTCGATCCAGGCGCGGAGCGTGGCGACTTGTGCCTTGGTCAGCAATTCGCTCTTGCCCTTGGGCGGCATGCGCGGGCCGTCCCCCTCGCCGAGTACACGGCGGATGAGTTCGCTCTCGGCGCTCTTGCCGGGTACGATGGCCGGTTGTCCCGACTTGTTGTCTTTCAACGCGGCCTCGCGCGACTGCAGATCGAGGCCGCCCTTCTTTTGGTCCGGCCCGTGGCACTTGAAGCAGTGGTTAGAGAGGATGGGCCGCACGTCGCGGTTGTAGCGTACCTCTCCCTTTGGCCCCTCCTGGTCGGCGCGGCCTCCCTCGGTCAAGACGGTGGCGACGAGCGCGGCCAAACTGCCGAGTACGAAACTCCGACGGAGGGAGGACTTCATGGGGGGGACCTCGGAAGGAAACGCGCCGCGGTGGGAATCGTTTCAAAATACCTCCTGGCCAGGCCGTTGTCGATGGGGTACCTCTCCGCGAAAGCGACGAAATTTCCGAAACCTTTGCCGCTGGCCACGGTTTAATCGGCATCATCCGTGAGGGCGACCTCACTTATCCAACGATCTCCGCTATGAGGTTTCAGTCCATGATTTCCCTGCGCGCCGCGATCGCCTCCTGCCTGGCCCTGTCGCTGTTCTTCGTCCCTTCGACGGCCGACGCCGCCAAGGGGAAGAAAAAGAAGAAGGACGGCGCCATCGCCGCCGTCGTCGAGTCGTTCGAGAAGTCGAAGGACGAAACCAAGAAGGACGACGGCGTCCTCAAGGTGAAGACGGTCGCCAAGAAGAAGGGCGCTCCCGCCCAGGCCGGCGCGGAGAAGACCTTTGCCATCAATAAGGATACGAAGGTCGAGAAGCTGGTCGGCAAGAAGAAGGACAAGAAGCTGGAAGCGGCCAGCATCGACGACGTGAAGGCGGGGGCGAAGGTGACGATCGTGCCTGGCAAGGATGGTGCCGCCGAGAAGATCGTCATCGCCGGCAAGAAGGGCAAGAAGAAGAAAGCGAATGCGTAATTAAAGGCGAGCGACGGTTTGAAAAAGGGGTCGGGAGTCATTGCCGGGACGATG
>JBBSES010000260.1:0-6716 GCA_038239465.1 Gemmatales bacterium | reverse complement strand
TGAAAAATACTGTACATCGTACTGAACATCGAGCTTCGTTAAACGGTATTGGGGCTAACGCCCCCCGCTCGCCGGGCTATTTACAGAGCATCGTCGCCATTAAAATGTATCCGCGGCTAACCCTCACGGCACATCGGCGATCTTGGCCGCCGCTTCTGGATCGATCTTTCGCAGCGCCCTCGCCGCCTGCCGGCGGATGAGCGCTGACGGTTGCCGAAGGAGCGATTTCAATTCGGGCACGGCTGCCTTCGCCTTGGGGTCGAGGTCCGTGAGGACTTTTAACTCCTTCGATGTGCTCGGTGCCGGTCCGTTGTCGACGATGCTCGATCACTTCGCTTGCAAGTGCGCTTCCAGGAACCACAGGCTCTTGTCGAGCAGACGCGACACCTGCGTAAACAGGTCGGCGGTGTCCTTGTCGCCGAGACCGTCCGCCGTGTCGATGGCCGTCCGCGTCGTCGCCGCGAGGGCGGCATAGCGCGTCGCCAGCGCCTCGACGAATTGCATACTGTCGCCGCCGTCGAGCGGGTACTCGGGCAAGCGCGACGCGGCCGCCGCCATGCGACTCGTCCCCAGCGCCATGCCGCCCAGCGCCGTGACACGCTCGGCGATGTCGTCCACCGGCTCTTCCAGTTCTTCGGCCAGTTCGTCAAACAGTTCGTGCAGCTGATAGAATTGGGCGCCCTTGACGTTCCAGTGCGCCTGCTTGGTCTGGCTGTACAAGTCGAACGTGTCGGCCAGTTGTTGATTGAGCAAGGCGATGAGCTTGTCGCGCTTGTCGGCGGGCAGGTCGATGCGGGTCTTGAAGGTGCGAGACGCGGCCATCGGAAGGAACCTCCTCGGATTCGTGCCTCGGTGCGAAACAAAGGGCCGAATGCCCACGGTGATGAACCCCGGAATGGTCTCAGCGGCCCCGCAACCGGCGCGTCCAGGCCGCCAATGCCCCGACGAGCTTGCGGACGTACTGGCGCGTCGGCTCGTCGGTCAGCCGGCCCTGTTCGTCGAACTTCTGCATGGCGTTGTTGACGAACACTTCCGGCTTGTTGAGCGGCAATAGCTCGGTGTTGACGCAAACCTGGCGCAGGTGATATTGCGACCGCGCCGTGCCCATCATGCCGGGCGATGCGCCCATCATGGCCACCGGCTTGCCGGCCAGCGGCGGGCTGGGCGGCCGCGACGCCCAATCGATGGCGTTCTTGAGAACGCCGGGGATCGAGTAATTGTATTCCGGTGTGGCAATGAGCAGCGCGTCGGCGGCGGCGATGCGGGCGCGAAAGTGTTCCACCGCCTCGGGAAACCCCTTGGCCTCCACGTCGCCGTTATAGAGTGGAATGGGCAGCAGGTCGAAGATTTCCAGGGTCACGCCCTCGGGCAAGAGGTCGCGGGCCGCCTGCAGCAATCCCCGGTTGTACGACGCCTGACGCAGACTGCCGGCGAAGCCCAGCAGCTGGATCGGATCGGCCATGGTCGATGTCCTCGCCAAACCGGGCGACTCGGTTAGAGAAGTTGTAGCCCGTTCGGGGCACTTGTCTATGTCGCCCCATCTTCCGCGGGCGGTTGCCGGAGCATGACCACGAGCGCCGCGATCAGCAATAAGTAGGTCCAGACATAAGCACCATACACCTGCGCCATCTTGCCGAGGTGATCGCCCAATGGCCCGGTACTGGTGGCGAGCATCAGCAGCGCCGCCGCGACGAGCGTGCCGATGAGATAGGCGCGCAGTCGCGGCCCCGCGCGGCCAACGGCGACGAAGTAGACGATGACCGCGAACGGCAATAGCAGCGTCACGCAATGATGCTTCCACGTCCGCTCGCTGAAGAGCAACATGCCGAGCAGCACCACGCTGAATTCCGCCGGCAGCCGCCAGCCGGCGCGCGGCGTCGTTGGCGTCCGACACGCCCAGATGCCCAGCCCCGCGAACAGGAGTACGAATGCCTTGACGATGATATCGGCCTGGCGGGCGCTCAACGTGGCGACATTGTGATACAACGTCGGCGTGTAAATGTCGTTCACGTAGGTCGAGAACGACGGACTCGCCGTGAGCAGGCGCGTGACCAGACCGGGCAGCGATTGATTGTTGTGTTCGCTGTAGAACACCTTGCCGCTGACGACGAATGGTTTGATCATCAAGTCGGCCCAATCGCGCAGCAGTTCGAGGTTTTTCTCTTGCCCGAGGAAGAGGCCGGGTATCGGCCCGAGGAACAGGAACAAACCCACCGCGCAACCGGCCACGACCTTCCATTGCCGTTTCCACAAGAAGTACGGCACGAACAGCGCCGGCGTCACCTTGCAGGCGATGGCCAATCCCAGGAGAATGCCGCAAGGTAAATCGCGGCCACGCCGGAACGCGAACAGCGCTCCCATCACCAAGAAGAGGATGAAGAGGTTGACGTTGCCGTGCATCAGGTCGCCCATGATTGGCCGCAGACTGAGCAGGACGGTTATGGCTTTGGCCCAGGCAGGAAACGGCTGCTCCGGGGTTTCGATGAGGCGGAACGCCATACCCATCGCGGCGAGCGCCATCCCCACCTTAAGGTAGAACCAGACTAAAGCGCCTTCATTTGGCGGCAATTCAGCGATGGGTCGCAGCAACAGCGCCATGATGGGCGGGTTAGGGTAGCTGAAGCGCGGATACAGGTCGTCGCCATCGTCGATGCTCAATAGCTGTTGACGCCAACGCTGGATGGCGGACGCGGACGGATGGGCCGCGATCTTGAAGCTGTACTGCACGCTGACTGCCGCGAACAGCGCCAACAAGACGGCGATGAACCACGCTTGACGAGGGGCGAAACGGCCAAGGGCGCGAGGGTCGGCGTTCATGGCGGCATCCTTGCACGCGGCGAGAGGGGGCGCGCCAATTCCCGGCGCGCGTCGGCGGCGAAATTACCAGCCTTGCCCCGGCGCGGCAAGGCGAAGCGGGCCACGCCGTTCCGCGTTGACCCCTAGCCCTTCCCTGGCATATAAGCCGCGCCCGCAGTCCGAAGTGGCACCTCGGATCAAGTTGTCCCCTTCTCCCGCCGCTCCCGAGGGTCCGCGCATGAGCCGCAAATCACTCCTGTTGGCGTTGGGGGTCCTCCTGTTGCTGACCGGCGGCACCGGCGGCACTCTGGCCTTGTTGGTCCGCCACGAACCGGAATTTTACCGGAAAGCCGCCGTGGCGCCGGGCGAGGACCGCAAGAAGCTGTCCAAGAACTTCCAGACGCAGTTCGGCTACATGATGACGTACATCATCAATTACGAAGACAAGAAATGGGACGCCGAGTTTACCGAGGAGCAGATCAACAGCTACCTGGAAGAGGATTTCCTCCGCTCCGGCATCACCGGCAAGAGTTTTCCCGAGGGGATCAGCGAACCGCGCGTGGCCATCGAGGACGGCAAGTTTCGGCTGGCGTTCCGCTACGGCAAACCTCCGTGGAGTACGGTCGTCTCGTTCGACGTGCGCTGCTGGCTGGCCGCCAAGGAGCCGAACGTCGTCGCGCTGCGCCTCGAAGGCCGCAGCGCGGGTTTGCTCCCCTTCTCGGCGCAATCAATCCTCGACAGCTTCTTCGACACGTTGCGCCGGCAAGACGTGGAAGTGACCTGGTATCGGCACGAGGGCAAGCCGGTGGCGTTGCTCCGCTTCCAGCCGGGGCGCAAGACGGCCACCGTACAACTGCGGCAATTGAAATTGGTGCCGGGACGGATCGTCATCGGCATGGGCGTCAGCGGCGGCCGGCCGCCGACGGACGAGCCGTCGAACCGGGCCATGCTGACGCCGCCGCCGGATGCATTGAGGTCGAGTGAGAATTAGCACAAATGTCTGTTAGGCCCAGGAAAGTCTCATGGCCCGCAATCGCTTCGACCAGGCCAGCCGTTATGCCGCCAAGCTCGACGCGATCGGGTTTCTTCGCTGGCTGTTAACGGACCCCGGCGTCGCGTTCCTCCGCTGGCTCGACACGCATACGCTCCCCTTTCCCGGCGATCCCGAACGGACGTGCGATACCGTCGCCTGTCTGGGCGACGGCGACGATGCCGACCCGTGGGCCGTTCCCGTCGAGTTTTGCCTGAAACCGGACGGAACGATGTTTGGGCGACTGCTCGTTTATCTGGGCCAACTCTGGCTCGAAATACGTCCCAATGGCCGAGGCACGCGCTATTGCGTTGGTGCCATCGTGGTAAACTTGACGGGTCGAGGACACACGTCGCGCGACCTTCGTCTCGGCCAAACGGGGGTACATATGTGCCTTGAAGTCGTCGAGGTCAATCCCGCAACGCACGACGCTGCCCCGACGCTGGAGGCCATCGCGTCGGGCACGTTGCCGCGTTGCGTTTTGCCGTGGATACCGTTGATGCTTGGCGGCGATGAAACTGGTATCGTGAATCAGTGGAAGGAGATCGCTGCGGGCGAGCGAAATGCGAAACGCCGCGGCGACTATGGCGGCCTGGCCGTGGTCTTCGCTGAGGCCGCGGGCCGTTTACCGTTGTGGAAACAAGGTCTCAAAGGGTGGAACATGCGCGACTCGCAGCAAGTCCTCGAATGGATCGAGCAAGGACGGAAGGAAGTTTTGGAAGAGTTGAGGGTCCGCGACTCGCGGCAGGCCCTTGAATGGATCGAGCAAGGCCGAGCCGAGGGCAAGCAAGAGGGCAAGAAAGAGGGCAAGAAAGAGGGCAAGATCGAAGGGGAGAGGAACGCGCTCTTGCGTCTCCTGCGCAAAAAATTCTCGGCGCGTCTACCGGCGGAATTGGTGACTAGAATTCAAACTTGTGATGACGAGCCACGCCTGGCACGCTGGTTCGACAGCGCCGTTGAGGCGGAGACACTGCAAACCTTCCGCCAAGCAATGACCTTGTAAAGCGATGTGAACGCAAGGCCATGTATGCGATGGAGATAGCGCCCGCTTTTTTCGCGCTTTTTCCGAGAATTGCGTTTACTGTGACAAAAACAAATCGCCGCGCAAGTTCATCCACGGACGGCGTCTCTCCGGTGAAGCGCTCCACCATCGCGGTCAGAAAAGGGAACGAACCATGACCACCCCCCGAACCCGTCGCGGACTGATCCGCATCGGCTTGCTCGCGGTGGTGGTTTGCGCCGTGGCCCCTTCCTCATCGTCGGCCGCTTGGCTCGTTTACCAGAACAACAGCAAGTTACCTATTTCGGTACAGGCGTCGGCCCCCAACAAGGCGGGCCAGATGGTCCAGGGAGCGCCGCACCCGATCAACCCCGGCGGCACCGCGTCCGACCAGGTGTTGACGCCCGGCACCAAGACCATCACCGTCATGGCAGCCGACCGCAAGAAGGTGCTCTTCTCCGGGACGATCAACTTCGGCGGCGCCGACGAGTGTTACGCCTTGGTGCCCGACCCGGTGAAAGCCGGCCAACCGCCGACCTACAAGTTCGTCAAGGCCCCGCTTCCCGCCGCTATGCAGCGCCCACGCTAGAAAAATCGGGCATCCTTATCTCTCCCCCGGACCATCCGCCGGGGGATTCTCGTTTTTCTGTTGACCGCGACGAGGCCGGCGCCGACAACAAGGTGCATGAACCCCACCCTCTCCCCGCCGGTCGGGACCGAAACAGCCACCCGCGTCCGCTACGGCGTCCTGGCTTTCGCCGGCTCGCTGTCGATGATTACCTACCTCGACCGCGTCTGCTTCGGCACGGTGGCGCCGCTCATCCAGGCCGAATTCGACCTCTCGAAGCAACAACGCGGCTTGCTGTTCACCGCCTTCGCCCTGGCCTATGCCGCGTTTGAAGTGCCCAGCGGCTGGCTCGGCGACATGTACGGTCCACGCCGGACGCTCATCCGCATCGTCATCTGGTGGTCGGTGTTCACAGTCCTCACGGGGCTGATTTTCCCCGAAGCCCTCGGCTTGCAACTGGCCTTCTTCGCCATGCTCGCCGTGCGCTTCCTGTTCGGCATGGGCGAAGCCGGGGCCTACCCGAACATCGCGCGGGCTTTCCACAACTGGTTTCCGTCCACGGAGCGCGGTTCGGCCCAGGGAACGGTGTGGATGGCCGGCCGCTTTGCCGGGGGCGTCACGCCGCTCATCGTCCTGGCACTGCTCTTCGAAACGACGCGGGCGGATGGCACGAAACTCACCCACTGGCGCCATACCTTCTATGTCTTCGGCGCCCTCGGCATGGTCTGGTGTTTCTTCTTCTGGTGGTGGTTCCGCGACCGGCCCGAAGACCATCCGAGCGTCAACCGGGCCGAGCGCGACCTCATCGAAGGGGGACGCGACGACGGCGAGGCGGGCCACGGCGGCGTTCCCTGGTTTTCCCTGGTCACCAGCGCCAATCTGTGGGCGCTCTGCCTCATGTACTTCTGCTCGGCCTACGGCTGGTATTTCAACATCACCTATCTCCCGGAATATCTCGAAAAGCAATTGTTGGTGCCGCGCGGCGCCAAGTGGAGCCCCGAGTTTTGGCAATTCAGTTTCATGGCGGGGGCGCCGCTTCTCCTGGGATCCGTGTCGTGCCTGGTCGGCGGTCTGCTGACCGATTTATTCATCCGGCGCACGGGCAATCGCAAATGGGGCCGGCGACTCTTCGGCGTCGTAGGCCACGGCATCTGCGCCGTCTGCTATGCCCTGAGCGCATTCACGTTAAATCCCTGGCTGTTCGTGCTGGCCATTGCGCTGGCGGCGTTCTGGAACGACTTGACGATGGGTTCATCGTGGGCCACATGCCTCGATATCGGCGGCCGCTACTCGGGCATCGTCGCCGGTTGCATGAACACCGT
>JBBSES010000259.1:0-6724 GCA_038239465.1 Gemmatales bacterium | reverse complement strand
GTCTGCGGGGCGGGGGGGTGGGGGGGGGGGAGCGCACGCCGGGGTGTTTTTTTTTGCTGCCCCCGGGGGGCGGCACCCCCCCCCACCCCGCTCGCCACGAACTTCTCGACTTCCACCACATATGCCGCCTGCAAACGCCGCGTCACCGGCCCCGGTTTGCCCTCGCCAATCGGCTTGCCGTCCGCCATAACCACCGGCAACACTTCCGAGGTAGTGCCCGTCAGAAACAATTCCGTAACGCGCGTCAGGCCTTCTCGCTTCAACATATGTTCATATAAAGATATGCCGATTCGTTCCGCTAGGCCGACGACGAATTGCCGCGTAACGCCGGGCAAGATCGCGTGGCCGTTGGGCGTTGTCCGCAGCTGGCCGTCGAGAACCGCGAAGAAGCTGGAGTGCGAGCCTTCCGTCAGATGGCCGTCGGCCAGATAGAGCAGCACTTCGAGCGCGCCGGCTTCCTTGGCGGATTGCGTGGCCAGGACGTTAGCCAGCAGGTTCGTCGATTTCACGTCGCAGCGCTCCCAGCGCAAATCGGGCAGCGTGATGACGGCCGCTCCCTGCCGACGGTAAGGCGAGTAGGTATCGACGTACTCCTGCACCGAGATTAGTTCGAGCGGCGTCGCGGCCTCGGGGAAAGCGTGCGACCGGGCGGCAGCGGCGCCGCGGGTGATTTGCAGATAGGCCATCGCCTCGGGAAAGCCGGCGGCGGCAATGGTCTCCAGAAGTCGTTGACGTAAACGCTTTAAGTCCACGCCGGTGATGCGCACCGCTTCGAGGCTGCGTTCCAGGCGCCGCCAGTGTTCGTCGAGCAGGAACGCTTTTCCTTGATAGACGCGCAGCACTTCGTAGATGGCGTCGCCGAAGAGGAAGCCGCGGTCCAGGGCGGGGACCATGACTTCCGACAGGGGCATGACTTTGCCGTTCAGATTGGCCAGCGTGGTCATGGGGACGGACTCCCGGGGCTATCCGCGGCGGGCAGCCAGAGCGTGAATTTGGTGCCGTGCGCGACCTCGCTTTGCACGTCGATATGGCCGCCGTGCGCCTCGACGATCTTGCGCACCGTCGCCAAACCCAACCCCGTTCCGCCGGGCTTGGTCGAGAAGAAGGGGCGAAACACCTTGGCGCACACTTCCGGCGTCATGCCCTGGCCGGTGTCGATGAGGCTCAGGCAGACACCGTTGCCGTCGAGCGCGGCCTGTATGGTGAGTTCGCCGCCGCTGGACATCGCCTGCTCGGCGTTGAGCATGAGATTAAGAAGGGCTTGCTTGAACAACTCCGCGTCGAGCGGCAACGGCGGCAGGTCGGCGGGGACGTAGCACTTGATGTCGATGTTCGCTTGCCGGGCCGTCGGGCTGAAGAAATCGACCATTTGCTCCAGGAGTTCGCCCAGTTCGGTAGGCGTTAGCTCCAGATCCTTGACGCGCGCGAAACGGAGGAAATCGTTGGAGACGTCCACGAGGCGCTGGCATTCGCCCTGCAAGCGCTGGACCCGTTCGAGGGCACGGCGTTCGCGTTGCGTTTGCGGGTCCTGGAAGTCTTCGGCGAGCAGCTGGAGGTTGAGGCCGAGGGTGCCGAGGTGGTTTTTGATCTCGTGCACGAAGCCGCCGGCCAACTCGGCCAACTCGACGTACTGCGGGTTCAGCACGGCGACAGGTCTCCCGATGTTTAGCCGCGCTGGCGAGCGGGGTCGCGTGAGCGCCCCGAGGAGTCTTCACTCGGGGCGCTTACGCGACCCCGCTCGCCACGGCGGCTAAACGAAGATATTAGCGTCCCTCGCCGCCCGGCCCGTCGTTGCGGCGCCGCGGCCCGCCTTCGCGCGGTCCTCCCTCACGGGGGCCGCCTTCGCGGCGCGGCGAACGGTCGCTCGGTCCGCCCGGCCCTTGCGGCGGCGCCGGATTGGGATTCGGATTGGCGTCGCGCATCAACGCCTTGCGCGACAGCTTGACGCGGTCCTGGTCGTCGATGGCGATGACCTTGACCTGCATCCGATCGCCGACCTTGCACACTTCATCGACGCGGCCGACGTATTTGTCGTCCAGTTCGCTGATGTGGCACAGGCCGTCGCGTCCGGGCAAAATCTCGATGAACGCCCCAAATTCCTTGATCGACGTGACCTTGCCGTCGTAAATTTTGCCGACACGCACTTCCTCGGTCAGCGCCTCGACCTTGGCCTTGGCGGCCTCGGCGCCGGCGGCGTCCATGTGTGAGATGGATACCGTGCCGTCATCGTCGATGTCGATTTTGGCGCCGGTCGCTTCCTGGATGCCCTTGATGGTCTTGCCGCCGGGGCCGATGAGCAGGCCGATCTTCTCGGGATTGATGCGCACTTGCAGCAGGCGCGGGGCGTGTTCGCTGATGGCCGAGCGCGGCTGGCGGATCGTCTGCACGAGCATCGCCTTGAGAATCTCGCGCCTGGCCTCGCGGGCCTGGTCGAGCGTGGCGCGGACGATCTCGTTGGTGATGCCGTGGTTCTTCAAGTCGAGCTGAATGCCGGTGATACCGCGGCCGGTGCCGGCGACCTTGAAGTCCATGTCGCCGAAGTGGTCTTCGTCGCCCATGATATCGGTCAGCAGGGTGAACTTGTCGCCCTCCATGACCACGCCGATGGAGATGCCGGCGACGGGGTCGGTGATCGGCACGCCGGCATCCATCAGCGCCAGGGTGCCGCCGCACACCGAGGCCATGCTGCTGGAGCCGTTCGATTCCAGGATGTCGCTGATGAGGCGGATGGTATAGGGAAACTTCTGCGCCGCCGGGATGACGGCCTTCAGGCTGCGCTCGGCCAGAGCGCCGTGGCCAATCTCGCGCCGACCCGGCCCGCGGATTGGCCGGCATTCGCCGACGGAGAAGGGCGGGAAGTTGTAGTCGAGCATGAACTTCTTGCTGTACTCGTCCACCAGGCCATCGACGCGCTGCTCGTCGCCGACGGTGCCGAGAACGGTGGTGACGAGCGCTTGCGTCTCGCCGCGCTGGAAGACGGCCGAGCCGTGGGTTCGCGGCAAGAGACCAATTTCGCAGAAGATGGGCCGAATCTGCTTGGGGGTGCGGCCATCGATGCGCTTGCCTTCGAGGATGAGGTCGCGGACGACGCGCTCCTCCAGCGCCGCGAAGGCGGCGCTGACCTGCGCCGGCGTCAGCGGCGGCGACTCGACCCCTTCCGGGATCAGTTCCTTGGTGATCTTCTCCTTGAGTTCCTTGATGCTATCGGCGCGGGCGTGCTTGCCGGAGGTCAGCTTGCGTTCGCGGAATTCGCCATGAAACTTCTGCATCGCCTCGATGGCCGGGTTGGGCGTCGCCGCGGGAGGCGGCTGCTTGACGCCGAGGCCGGCCTTGTCGCGCAACTCCTCGATCATGTCGATGATTTCGACGACGTGCTTATGCGCCAGGGCGATGGCGTCGGCGACGGCTTCCTCGGTCATTTCGCGCGTGAAGCCTTCGATCATGGTGATGGCGTCGCGCGTGCCGGAGACGATCAGGTCGAGTTCGCTCTCCTCCAGCTGCTGGTAGGACGGCATCAGCACGAATTGATCGCCGATGCGGCCGACGCGGACAGCAGCGGTCGGCTTCAAGAACGGAATGTGCGAGACGTGCAGCGCCGCGCTGGAGCCGATCATGCACAGGATGTCGGGATCGTTGTCGCGGTCGGCCGACATGGCGGAAGCCATGATCTGTACTTCGTTGAGATAGCCGGCGGGAAAGAGCGGCCGGATGGGACGGTCGATGAGCCGGCTGGTCAAGATTTCCTTGGTGGTGGGCCGGCCTTCGCGCTTGATGAAGCCGCCGGGGAACTTGCCCGCGGCGTAGGTCTTCTCGCGGTAATCGACGACGAGGGGGAAGAAGTCGCGGCGCGCATCGACCAGGCCTTCGACGGCGGTGGTCAGGGTGATGGTGTCGCCGTAACGGACCACGACGGCGCCGTGAGCCTGCTTGGCGAGTTTGCCGGTTTCGAGACTGAGGGAATGCGCGCCAAATTGGCGCTCCACGCGAAATGCCTGCACGGGACGTTCCTCGGATGGCGTCCGGCAGGGAAAGCGCTGGGCAAAGGATGAACGGGAAGCCGCGCCGGCCTACTTGCGTAGGCCGAGCCGACCGATGACCGCCAGATAGCGGGATCGCTCGGTCTGGCGCAGATAGGTCAACAGGCTGGACCGCTTGCTGACCATCTTGAGGAGGCCACGCCGACTGGAGTGGTCCTTCTTGTGCGTGCGCATGTGCTCGTGCAACTCGGTGATACGAGCGGTGAGCAGGGCAATTTGCACTTCAGGCGAGCCGGTGTCGGTGTCTTCGCGCCGGTATTCGCCAATCAGTTCGGTCTTGCGGTCCTTCGTGATCGCCATTGCGTTCCTCGTCCCCTTCGCGCGAACGTCTCCTGCCTGGACTGTCTTTTCTTTACAACCCTATTAACTGCAATCAATGTAGCAGCGGTTTCGTGGATTACAAGAGGATAAAAGGAGGGAACTGGCGTCGATTCGATTTGCCGTCCCCCTCTTCCCGCGATACCTTCAATCTCGTCCGTTCGCTCCATTGGATGAGAGGCGCCGCATGGCCCTGCACGAGTCGGCCCGCTTGCTCCGCGATCTGGTCCGGTTGCCCAGCGTCAACCCGATGGGCCGTGGCCTGGACGGGCCGCACGTCCTCGAACATCGGGTGACGGCCTACCTGGAAAATTTCTTCCGCGGCCTCGGCGTGCCCTACGAGCGGCAGAACGTGGCCCTCGGCCGCGACAACATCCTCGCCCGCTTCACGTCGCCAGGCGCTCGCCGGACGCTCGTCCTGGAAGTCCACCAGGACACGGTGCCGACCGACAACATGAGCATCGACCCGTTCGCGGCGGTCATCGAAGATGGGCGGTTGTATGGCCGCGGCGCTTGCGACGTCAAGGGCGGTATGGCGGCGATGCTGACGGCCTTCGCCCGCGTCGTCCGCGAGAAGCCCTCCGGCGCGGCCAACGTCGTCATGGCCTGTTCGGTGGATGAGGAGTTCACCGCCCTGGGCGTCATCCGCCTGGCCCGCGACTTGCGCGCCGACGCCGCCGTCGTCGCCGAGCCGACGCGCCTCGACATCGTCAACGCCCACAAGGGACTGGCGCGCTGGCACGTCCGCACCACGGGCCGCGCCTGCCACAGCTCCGCGCCGGAGCGCGGCGTCAACGCCATCTATCGCATGGGCAAATTGCTCGTCGGCATCGAACGCTACGCCGAGCAGCTGCGTACTTCGCGGATCGATCCCTATCTCGGATCGGCGACCCTGAGCGTCGGCGTCATCGGCGGCGGCACCAGCGTCAATACCGTGCCCGAGGAATGCCGCATCGAGATCGATCGCCGTCTCTTGCCCGGCGAGGATCCCAAGGCGGTCCTCGGCGAGTTCACATCGTTTCTGCGCGACAGCGCCGGCATCGACTTTCCCTTCGAGTGCGACGTGCCCTGGGCCAGCAAGGTGGGGCTTGGCCCCGAGCGATCCATTGCATTGGTCGAACAATTGGGGCAGGCCATCGACGCCGTGCGCGGCGGCCATGCCGTCATGGGCGTGCCCTACGGCACCGACGCCTCGACGCTTGCCGAAGCCGGCATCCCCTGCGTGGTGTTCGGACCGGGAGATATCGCCAAGGCGCATACGGCCGACGAATGGGTGCCGCTCGAAGAAGTGGAACAGGCGAGCGAGATTTTGTTTTGTTGGGTATGCGCGGGTTAGTTAGAGCATTTCCAGCGGTTTCGGTCCTTCGGGCCGAGGGAACGCCCGATCCAGTTCCGCCCAATCCTCAGCCGTCAACGCGAGATCGACCGCCGCCCGGTTGTCGCGGACGTGGTTCAAGTCGCTCGCCTTGGGAATGACGATGACGCCCTCCTGGCGCAGCAGCCAGGCGAGGGCGACCTGCGCGGGCGTTTTGCCGTGCCGTGCCGCGATGGTCGCCAGGACGGGCCGGTCGAGGATGCGTCCCTGCTCCACGGGCGAATAGGCCATGATCGGCACGCCGTGTTCCCGATGCCAGGGGAGCAATTCCCCCTCGGGAGATCGGCGCGATAGGTTGTAGAGAATTTGATTGGTCGCCACTACGTCGCCGCCAGGCAGGGCGATCCATTCGCGCATGTCGTCGGTGTCGAAGTTGCTAACGCCGTGGTGTCGAATCTTGCCGTCTTTTCGCAGCGTCTGAAACGCTTCGAGGGTTTCGGCCAAGTCCGCGTTGCCGCGCCAGTGCAGCAGGTAGAGGTCGAGGCAATCGGTATTGAGTCTTTTCAGGCTGCGCTCGCAGGCGGCGACGGCGCCCTCGCGCGTGGCGTTATGCGGATAGACTTTGCTAACGAGAAAGACATCGTCGCGGCGGCCGGCGATGGCCTTGCCGACGACTTCCTCGGCGCCGCCGTCGGCATACATCTCGGCGGTGTCGATGAGCGTCATGCCGAGGTCGAGACCCAGGCGAAGGGCCGCGACCTCGGCATCACGCCGCGAATGTTCGTGGCCCATCGCCCAGGTGCCTTGACCCAGCGCCGGCACTGTTTGGCCGGAAGGGAGACAGATGGATTTCATGGTTGGCTTCCGGTCGCGGAACGCTTCTACGAAGTCATCATAAACTCGCATTCGCCCGAGAACATGAAAACGATCGGTTGCTTGGCGAGCGGGGGGCGTTAGCCGCCCCTGGATTTGTTTCAGATAACCACCGGGGGCTAACACCCCCCGCACGCCCGGTTAATTAAATAGCAGCGTGCCTAAAAGCGGTTTCTTTTTG
>JBBSES010000258.1:0-6727 GCA_038239465.1 Gemmatales bacterium | reverse complement strand
GGGACTTACGCCCCCCGCTCGCCGGATAGTTTGTACAAGGCTTTTTACTCTCCGCCTATCTGCACCAAAAACGCCAGCTGCTCCAGCTGCACGGTCAGATCGACAGCGACCAGGCTGACGGCGGGCGGCAACTTCAACACCGTCGGCGCGAAGTTCAAGATGCCGCGAATGCCGGCGGCCACCAGTTCGTCGGCCACCGCTTGCGCCATCTCGGCCGGCACCGTGAGCAAGCCAAGTTCGGCGCCGGTCGCGGCGACCACGGCCGGCAGTTCCTCCGGCCCGTGGATCGGCAATCCCTCGACCTTGTGGCCCACTTTCGCCGGATCGGCGTCGATGAGCGCCGCGACGCGAAAGCCCTGTTGCTGGAAGCCGCGATAGCGCAGCAGCGCCTTGGCCAGGTTGCCGACGCCGACGAGGACGACGGTCCAGCCGTGGTCCATGCCGAGCGTGCGGCGGATGGCGGCCTTCAATTCGTGCGTCGGATAGCCGATGCCGGGATGGCCCAGGTTGCCGAGCGGCGCCAGGTCTTTGCGTACCTGGGCGTCGGTGATGCCGAGCGCCTCGCCCAGCTGGCCGCTCGATATCTTGGCGGCGCCGGCCCGCGAGAAGACTTCCAGACGCCGCAGGTAGAGGCTGAGGCGACCGACGCTGGCCCGCGAGAGTCGCACGTCGCCGCTGGCGAGATCGCGCGGCGGCACACCCTTGCCGCGGATGTGAGAACGTATATCCATTCGCTCAAGTGTAAACGCGCCGGCAACGGGGGTCAACGCCGCTCGGCGTCGGGAAAAGCTCGCCCCCTCTTTCTTCCCGCGAAGGGGCGCGTATAACGGTTGCATATCTCACGCGAATCTTCGAGCGATCCCAGACATGGCAACCGGCCCCGCCATCGAGTTGGTGACTGACGTGCCGCCGTTGTCGTCGCGCGCCGCGGACGGCAATAAGGGTATCTATGGCCGCATCCTGGTCGTGGCCGGCAGCCGCGGCATGACGGGAGCCGCCATCCTCAGCGCTAGCGCCGCCCTGCGCGGCGGCGCCGGTTTGGTGCGCGTGGCCGTGCCTTCGGGATCGATGCCGATCGTGGCGAGCGGCAATCCCTGTTACATGACGGTCGCGCTGCCGGAGGATGCCGAGGGACGTATCGCCGCCGCGGCTATCGCGCCGTTACTCGCGCAAGCCGAGGGAAACGACGTAATCGCCGTCGGGCCGGGCCTGGGGCAAAGCGACGACGTGACCGCCGTCGTCTCGGCTTTGGTCAGTCAAACGTTGAAGTCTATGGTGCTGGACGCCGACGGTTTGAACGCCGTGCGGCACCATCCCGAGCGCTTGCGTAACCGGGCGGCGCCGCTGGTGCTGACGCCACATCCTGGCGAGTTCGCCCGTCTGATTGGCAGCGACATCGCCACGGTGCAGGCCGACCGGGAAGCCTTGGCCACGCGCTTCGCCAGCGAGAACGGTTTAATCCTGGTCCTCAAGGGGCATCAAACGCTGGTGACGGACGGCCGGCGCCTGTACCGCAACACGACCGGCAATCCCGGCATGGCCACCGGCGGCACCGGAGACGTGCTGACGGGGCTGATCGCCGCGCTGCTCGGGCAGAAACTCGAACCGTTCGCGGCGGCGCAGCGCGGCGTTTTCTGGCACGGCCGCGCCGGCGACCTGGCGCGCGACGACCTGGGCGAGGTCTGCCTCATCGCGGCCGACTTGTTGACCTATTTGCCGCGCGCCCTGAAATAAGCCGAAAAAGGCCGCGCAACCGGCAGCGGCGGAACTCCAATGCCCTTTTCGCCGACGAACAAGCAGCCGGCGCCTTGCCCGCAACGCCCGGCTCGCGGACAGTGGACGATTCATCCACCCTCACGAATTCCCTCGAAGCGCGACGCACCTAATTAGGATCGGCACGCATGAACCTCCTCTGCCCCAGTTGTCAGAAGATGCTGCAAGTCCCGGAGCAATACGCCGGCCAGCTGATGAAATGCCCGCTCTGCACCAGCACGTTCACCGTGCCGGCGCTGCCGCAAGCGCCGCCGACGCCGGCCATGTCCTCGCCGCCGCCGGCCCCCATGCACGATCCGCTGCCCGACCTGGGACCGGCCCCGGCCCCGGCGCGGAACGTGTCCGCGCCGCCGCCCCCCCCGCCGCCGTCGGGATACGCCCATACCCGCAGCTTCGTGCTCAGTCCCAAGGTGCTGCCGTGGGTGGCGCCGGTATCCCTGCTCATCGTCTTCGTGCTGCTGTTCTTTACCTGGGTCGGCATGTACCCCTCGGGTGAAGCCGTGGTGTGGCAAAGCGGCTGGAGCGTGGCGTTCGGCGGCTACGAAACGGACAAGGTTTGGGACAAGTACTTCCCCGACGATATCGCTTTCCTCAAGGACATGCCGGCGGCCGTGCTGACGGTGTTCTTCTTACTCATGCTCTTGCCCACCATGGTGCTGGCCCTGGGGACCGTGCTGATTCACCGCAAGATGGTGCCGGTGGAGTTGCCGCCTTCGATGACGCAATACTGGCAATTCCGGCCATTGCTCATCGCCGGCATGACGTTCATCGCCTTCCTCTTCCTGGCGCTGCAGATGCTCTCCGGTTTTCCCCTGGAAAGCCGGACCAAGGAACACGCCGACAAGGTGGCGAAGAAGGTCGATAAAGTCACCGACGAGGACGCCAAGCACCAGAGCATGGAGCAGGGCCGGGCGTTGGGTATGTTCAACTTGGAGCGCAAGACCTGGTTGACCTGGACCGTCTTCTTCCTGCTGCTGGCGGTCGTCTTTTCCCTGCTCGATTTCTGGCTCGAATGGCGCGGCAACCAAGCGCCGCCGCGGGCGGACCTGCATTACTAGGAAGCGCGAAACGGCAAGCCGTATGCACTCTTCACGCTATGCCTGGTTGATGCTCGTATGGGTGCCCCTGGCCCATGCCGACGAAGCGGCGCCGCTCCACGCGGGCGGCGCCGTCCGCCTCAAGCACAAGGACATGGTGATCGGCGCCCTCTTCGCCCCGGACGGCAAGACCGTTTTCACGGCCGGCTGGGACAAGGCCGTCCGCCAATGGGACGCGCGCACCGGCAAGGAAGCGCGTGTCTTCACGGGCCACGCGGACGCCGTCTTCGGCATCGCCCTGTCCGCCGATGGCCGTTGGCTCGCCTCCGGTAGCGCCGACAAGACCATTCGCCTGTGGGACACGTCCGGCGCCGCCGACACGCGCGTCTTCGAGGGCCACGAAGCCGGCGTCACGCGCCTCGCCTTCACCCCCGACGGCAAGACGCTCGTCTCCTCCTCCTACGATCGAACCCTGCGTGTCTGGGACGTGGCCTCGGGCACGGAGCGCCGGCGTTTCGGTGGCCAGGAAAAAGGCTTCACCTCGTTCGCCCTGTCGCCCGACGGCGCCACCATCGCCACGGGCGCCGCCGACCATTCCTTGCGCCTCCTCGACCTGGCGCGCGGCGAGGAAATTCGCCGCTGTGCGGGGCACCGGCAGTCCGTCGTCGGCGTCGCCTATTCTCCCGACGGCCGTTGCATCGCCACCGCCAGCGAGGACAACGGCGTGCACCTATGGAACACCTCGACGGGCAAGCAGATTCGCGCGCTGCACGGCCACGATAATGGCGCCTGGGCCGTCGCCTTTTCCCCGGACGGCCGGCTGCTCGCATCCGGCGGCCGCGACAAGCGCGTCTGTGTCTGGGAAGTCGCCAGCGGCGGCCTCCTGTGCCGTGGCGCCGACCACGCCGACGGCGTACCGGCTCTTGACTTCTCGCCCGACGGCCGACGCTTGCTTTCGGGCAGCCAGGACACGATGGCGGTTGTCTGGGACTGGGAAGGACCACGGCCGATGGCTCGGACCAGCGCCGGGCTTTTGGCGGCCCCGACGGAAAGCCTGTGGTTCGATCTCGCCAGCACCGATGCTGTCCGCGCCCGACAGGCCCTGCGGCGACTCAGCGCGCTGCCCGACCAGGCGCTGCCTCTGGTGCGAACCCATTTGCGTCCTGTCGAAAAGATCGACGCCGCGCGCCTGGATCAGCTATTGGCCGACCTGGACGCCGACCGTTTCGCCGTCCGCCAACGGGCTACCGCCGAGTTGCGCGCCCTGGGCGAGGCCGTCGAATTGCCGTTGCGCCGTCACCTTCAAGGCACGGTCGCCCCCGACGCCCGGCAACGCATCGGTCGTCTGCTCGAAGCGCTGGAAGGCGATCTCTCCGCGGAGCAACTGCGCCTCGTCCGCGCCATCGAACTCCTCGAACGGCTCGACAACGCCGAAGCGCGATCCCTCTTGACGAAGCTCAGCCAGGGCGCCGCCGGTACTCATATCACGGAGGAAGCCCGGTTCGTGCTGGCTCGTCGCGCCCGTACTGAGGCGGCCAAGCGTTAATCCCCTCCCATCCCGCCGTTGCTTCCCATCCGTATCCCGTGCTATCCTCCAGAGACGTTTCGAATCTCTTTCGTCCGCTTTTTCCGGGAGCATGACATGACTCGAGCGCTGCCGACGGCCCTGTTGCTTGGCCTCCTCCTCGCGTCCGCGCGGGCCGCCGAGGACGACGACAAATTGCAGGGCAGCTGGAAGGTCATCTCCATCGAGAAAAACGGCAAGAAGCAACCGGAAGACGCCACCAAGGCGATGAAGTTCGTCATCAAGGGCGACAAGTTCGTCCTCAAGGTCGGCGATCAAGACAACGAATCGAGCTTCAAACTCGACGCCGGCAAGAAGCCCAAGTCGATCACCCTGGCCATCAAGACCGGCGACAAGGAAGAAGTCATCAAGGGCATCTATCAGCTCGACGGCGACGACCTGAAGATATGCGCGGCCGGCGAACCGGGCGTCGAACGGCCCACGGAGTTCGCCACCAAGCCAAAGTCGGGCGTCGGACTGCTCATTTTGAAGAGGGAAAAGCCGTGATATTGCCGCGCCGCTGGCTGCTTCTCGTAATTGCCGTGTCGCTGCTTGGAGCCGACGCGCCGCCGCCGGAAACCGCGACCTCCGATGCTCCCGATGGGGATGCGGCACGTTTGCGCGGCAGCTGGCGGATCGTTCGTTACGAGTGCAATGGAGAAGCTCAGTTAGGGCTTCTGACCGAAGGACGACTCGAAAGCCGGGCGTTCTTCGTGTTCGACGGCGAACAAGCGGTGGTTCGCGTGGCATGGCGAAACGACGGCGAATTTCGGAGCGTAGACACCGAGATATACGGTTATCGCACCGACCCCGCGCCGGCAATGAGTACTTTCGATTTGCGGACCTATGGCACGAAGCGTCCTTCTGATCCGGATTCGATCACGAAGGGCATCTACCGTCTTCGGGGCCATAATCTGACGATCTGCTTGGCGAGCGGCAACCAGGATCGGCCCAAGACCTTTGAGCCGAAGAAGGGCGACGACCAAGTGCTGCTGGTCCTCAAGCGCGAGAAGCCGTGAACGGCTCGCCGTCCACTCATCCCCAGGGAGGAGCCAACGTGACGCGCTACCGCTGCTTGTCGCTCATCGCGGTTTCACTGTCGTTTTGGGCCGCCGACGCGCCGCCGAATACCGCTCTGCGCGACGACCAGGCCGACGCCCTGGCCCTCCTTCGACCGCGAACACATCACGATACGCCTGTTTTCCGATGTCGATGGCAAGACCACGACCAAAGGCCTCTCGGTTTATGGCTACCGTATCGACGCCGTCCCGCCGTTCAAGCACCTCGATCTATTTGAGGAAGCACGGAGGAGGGGAGGTGAAAGGGAAATCTTCGTGGAGGCCGTCTATCGCCTCCGCGGCGACATGCTAGAGATCTGCTTCAGCGCGAATAAGAAAGGTCGCCCCAAGACCTTTGAGCCGAAGAAGGGCGACAACCTCGACCTGATTCGCCTCAGGCGCGAGAATCCCTAGACAGCCAGCTAATTGGCCTTTGCCCCGCTCGCCCGAACGATTACCCTGATGGCCCCGAACGCTTCTTCGAAGCGTCGCTAACCGCGGCAATGGCCCTAATGGAGTGGTAGCGCGCATGTCCGATCCGAGCTTGTTCGATCAGCTTCTGGAAGTGTTCCGCCACCTCTTCAACAGCGCTCAGCTGATGGAGACGCTGGGCCGGCCCGAATTCACCGTCGCCGCTTTCCTCGCCCTGACGCTCATCGTCTTCACCGAAACCGGCCTGCTCATCGGCTTCTTCCTGCCCGGCGATTCGCTGCTCGTCACCGCCGGCCTGGTCGCCTACCTCGGCGGCTGGAACGTGCCGCTGCTGCTCGCCATCCTGTGCGCCGCCGCCATCCTCGGCGACAGCGTCGGCTACAGCATTGGATACCGCGCCGGCCCGCGCATCTTCAACCGCGAGCAATCGTGGCTCTTCAACAAGGAACACTTGCTCAAGGCGCAAGCCTTCTACGAAACCCACGGCGGCAAGACGATCATCATCGCCCGCTTCATTCCGATCCTGCGCACCTTCGCCCCGGTGGTGGCCGGCGTCGGCAAGATGAACTATCGCCGTTTCCTCACGTTCAACGTCGTCGGCGGCATCGGCTGGGTGTGCAGCATGATCCTGCTCGGCTACGCGCTGACGCCGGTGGTCAATCCGCTGCTGCGCCCCCTGCTCGGCGACACCTTCCGCGTGCAGGACCACGTCGAGAAGGTCATCATCATCGTGGTGTTCCTGTCGATCGCGCCGGGCATCCATCACTGGTTGAAGCACAGGTATTTCGCCAGTCCCGCGACGGCGCCCGTTCGTTAGATCATCCCGTAGGGTGGGTCGAGCGGTAGCGAGGCCCACCATAGCC
>JBBSES010000257.1:0-6742 GCA_038239465.1 Gemmatales bacterium | reverse complement strand
GGCGGGGGGGGGGCCAACCCCCCCCGGTTTATATTTTAACCAAAACCCGGGGGGCGAACCCCCCCCCCGCTCGCCAATCTCATCAATGCCTAAACAAGAATTCCTTGGCATTGATCGCCGACCACTGAATATCTTCCCACGCCTTGCGCTTATCCGTCGCCTTGGCGACGTGTTCCAGGAAGATCTTGAACTCCGCTTCCTGCGGCGGCCGCGATAGGGTGGCCAGGAAGATTTCTTCGAGCATCTCCTTGTCGGCCATCTTCTTGCCGATCAATCGGCCGATGCGGTTGCCGGGATTGCGCAGCTTCTCGTTGAGCGTCGGCCCGTTGATGAACTGCAACGCCATCGCCAGGTTGCTGTCGCCCTCGCGTTCGCACTCGCAGGCCAGTTCGCGACCGGGTTGCCCCAGCGTCTTCAGGAAGGGGTGATTCTCCTCGCCGTCGGGCAACTGCACGGCGCGGGTGCCGTTGGGCATTCCCTTGAACCGCTCCGGCATCTCCGTGGCGGAACAGATGGCGTCGAGCAATGGCTCGGCCGAGATCAGCTTGGTGACGGCGTGCGAGAAGTACTTGTTGTCGTCCTTGTTGCTGTCGTTACCCTGGGCGCTGAGTTGATACGCGCGCGAGTTGCAGATGGTCTTGACGATGTACTTCATGTCGAACTTGTGGGCGGCGAAGTCCTTGCCGAGCGCGTCGAGCAGTTCGTCGTTGGCCGACGGGTTCGAGTCGCGGAAGTCGTCCACCGGATCGACGATGCCCCGGCCATTCAGATGGAACCAGATACGGTTGACAACGCTCTTGGCGAAGAACGGATTGTCGCCGGCCGTTAGCCAGTCGGCCAGCACTTCGCGGCGGTCCTGGCCCGGTTTGATCTGCGGGGTGTCGCCGCCCATGAACTTCGGGGCGAAACGCAGTCCCTTGCCGATGAGCAGGTCGCGCGTCAATTCGCCGGCGCGTTCGCTGTAGATGACCTCGGCGTTATCCTTGAGCGCGTTCCCTGCGCCGGCGCCCGGTTCCATCAGGTCTTTCTTGCGGCCGACCCGCGCGAAGAAGGCCGCCATGCTGTAGTAGTCTTTTTGCGTCCAACGCTCGAAGGGATGATTGTGGCATTTGGCGCACTGCATGCGGATGCCGAAGAAAAGCTGCGCCGTCGTCTCGGCCAATTCCTCGGGAGCGCGGGCGATGCGGTAGTAGTTGGCCGGCGGATTGGCGAAGGTGCTGCCGCTGGCCGTCAGCAATTCCTTAACGATCTCGTTGAACGGCGTGTTGGCGGCGAAGTGGTTGCGCAGCCATTGCTGGTAAACGTGCGTCCCCTTCACCTGGATCGTCTTCCGATTGCTGCGAAGCACGTCCGACCATTTCAGCGTCCAGAAGTCGGCGAACTCGGGGCGATCGACCAGGGTGTCGATCAGCTTGGCGCGCTTGTCCTTGTCGCTGTTGGCCAGGAAGGTCCGCACTTCGTCGGCGGTCGGCAGGATGCCGCACACGTCGAGATATGCTCGGCGGACGAACTCCTGATCGGTGCAGACATCGGAAGGCAGGATGCTGAGCATCTTCAATTTGGCGAAGACGTGCTTATCGACGTAGTTGACTTCCGGCGGGTTCGACCAGACGAAGTCCTTCTTCGGTTCCAGGTAGGTGAGGCGAATCGTCAGCATTTCGTCGAGATAACGGCACAGGATGGCGACCTCGCCGCTCTGCGCGAACTCGACGAAGCCGTTGGGATTGACCTCGGCCACGGCGGTATCGCTGCTGCTGAAACAGGTGAGGCGCGTCACGTCGCGGCTGGTGCCGTCGGCGAATTGCGCCATGACCGCCAGCTGCTGCGAGCGGGCCGGGGCGTTGAGGACGCGGTTGCCGGGCAGCACTTCGGCCTTCTTCAAGGCCGGCAGATCGGCGGGATCGTCTAGCAGTCCCTGCGACAGCCAGGCGTGCATGGTGCGAGCGGCGACGGTGTCGGCCTTGAAGCGCTCGCCCCCTTCGTGCGGCACCTTGCCCAGGCCCTTTTGGAGGACGAGGCTGGCCGACGGGTCGAGGCGATCGGTGCGCCGGCCGAGGACGTCGCGCGTCAGCTGCAGGTAATCGGCCGCCGGGTCGTAGCCGCGGAGACTGAGTTTGAAGCCGCCCTTGCCGCTGGGGGTGCCGTGGCAAGCGCCCATGTTGCAGCCGCCGACGTTCAGGGCCGCGATGAAATCGTGGCGAAAACTCACGGCCTTGGCGGCGGCGAAATCCTTGATCGTGACGGCGACCTTGGTGGTCAACGGTCCCGCCTTGACGACGAGGCTGGTAGTGCCGTCTTGCTTCGGCTGCAGGAAACCACCTGCGCCGATGGTAATCAGGTCGGCCGTTTCCGCGCTTAGTTCGCACAGGGGCGTCAGGTCGCGCACGCTGCCGTCGGCGTACTTGCCGGTGACGACGATTTGCTGCATGGCGCGCGGGCCGACGAGGGCGATCGTGTCGGGCTGCACGACCAGCGCGGTCGGTTGGCCGATGAGGGCCGTCTTGTCCTCGGCGGTTAAAGCGGGCGCCGCGAACGTCAGCAGGGCCAGGGCGGCCACGAGAGGAGGGGAAGAGTGCAAGACGCGACGCATGGAAGGATGCCCCCTAAGCGGATGAGGGTTGGCGGTGGCAGGCAGGAGGAAGGCAGGCGGCTTTCATCGTGGATCGGACCAACGAATAGAGCCAGTGCGGTGTTCTAAAGATGAAGTGTAACGGGCCGACGCGAAGAATGCGAGAGAAAATCTACCTTCCTTTCGCCCGATTTTTTCGCACGACCTGCCCGAGGAGGCGGCACTATTATTTGGGGTTCCCGCGAAACGCCAGCGAAGCCGCCCGCGAGCAATCTCGACCGTCTCGTTTGACAGAAGCCCGAAATCGTAGCAAACTAGGTTTACTCAATGATAGCTCTATCTCCGACACGCACCTGGGAGGGCTTCTTCAATCTAAAATGCGTCCACCTACGGGAACGATGAGGTTCCCGCCGTCCTAATCCACACAGTACGAACGGATTTTCACTGTGGAGCGCAAGCCCTCGTCCGGCGCCGCGTTCCCTGCTTTGCCCGCACCGCACCCCCGGCGAACGGCCATGACTACCCCTCAAACCATGGACCGGCAGACCTTCCTGTCCAACCTGCGCCAGAGCGGTCTGGTGACGGGCGAACAGATGCAGAAGGTGATCGGCCGACTGCCCGAAACGCCCCGCGGCCTGCTTCTGGCCCGCGCGATGGTGGAGCAGGGCATGCTCACGCGCTTTCAGGCGGAGTTGCTGCTCGTCGGCCGCACCAGCGGCTTTCACCTCGGCCAATATCGCATCCTCGACCATCTCGGCCGCGGCGGCATGGGCCGCGTCTTCAAGGCCGAGCATCAGACGATGAATCGCATCGTCGCCATCAAGGTGCTTGCCCCCCACCTCTGCAAGACGCCCAAGGCGCAGCAGCTGTTTCAGCGCGAAGTCCGCGCCGCCGCCCGATTGGTACATCCGAACATCGTCACGGCTTACGACGCCAACCAGATCGGCGAGCGCTGCTATCTGGTGATGGAATACGTCGATGGGCCGAACCTGGAAGAGTTGGTTCGGCAGCGCGGCCCGTTGCCGATCGGCCAGGCGTGCGACTTCATCCGCCAGGCCGCCGGCGGCTTGCAGCACGCCCACGAAGTCGGCATGGTGCATCGGGACATCAAACCGGCCAATCTCCTCGCGCAACGGCCGAATTCGCCGACGCCCGGCGCCGGCTACACGGTCAAAATTCTCGACTTCGGCCTGGCGCGCCTGCAATCGTGGGGACCCAACGGCGAGCCGGCCAACGACTCCATCATGGCCGTCGAGAACACCGTCCTCGGCACTCCCGATTATCTGTCGCCCGAGCAGGCGCGCAACCTGCATCAGGTCGATATCCGCGCCGATCTCTATAGCCTCGGCTGCACCTTCTTTTACCTGCTGACGGGCCGCGTGCCCTATCCCGGCGGCACCACGCTCGAAAAGTTGGTGCGGCACAGCACCGAGGCGGCGCCAGCGGTCGAGCAGTTCCGGCCCGACGTGTCGCCGGCCGTCGCTGGCATCGTGCGCCGACTCCTGGCGAAGGATCCCAAACAGCGCTTCCAGACGCCCGCGGAATTGGCCGCCGTCGTGGCGCCGTTCGCGGTCCAGGGATCGCCGTCGTCCATCCCCGTCGCCATGGCCGTGCCCACCAACGCCGCCGTCACCGCGACTGGCGCCAGCGTTTGGACGGCCACCAACACGACGCCGCAATCGTCGGGCGCCATCGATAGCAGCGACGACGAAATCGACCTCGGCACCTTGCCGATGAACTTCTCGTCCACTCCCATGTCGTTCGCGTTGCCCTCTATGACGGTGCGCCGCGAGGTCGAGCAAGAGCAGGGCCGGCAGATGAAGGTCGCCGTCCTGGCGGCCTGCGGCATCGTCCTCGGGCTTATCGGCCTGTTGGCGGGATATCTGCTGTTCCGCTGAACCGGATTGGTTTACGTTTCGCGTAGTCCGCGCTCGGGGCGCTTACGCGACCCCGCTCGCCAAGTCGCGTCTAAACATCCAGCAATTGGTTGATCGGCTCCCCTTCGCTCAGCTTGAAGCGCCGGCGAATCTTGGTGGCGTTTTCCTTGTCGGGGTTGAGGCCCAGCGCCGCCAACACCGTGGCGTGGATGCCGCTCACTTCCACCTTATCGACCACTTCCTTGCCGCCCTCGGGATCGCTCTGGCCGACGACCTGACCGCCGCGAATGCCGCCTCCGGCGAGCGCCACGGAGAAGTTGTGCGGCCAGTGGTCGCGCCCTTCCAAGCGGTTGATCTCCGGCGTGCGGCCAAACTCGCCCATGCACAGCACCACGGTCTTACGCAGCAAATCGCGCTGCTTCAGGTCGCGCACCAGCGTGGCGAAGGCGGGGTCGAGGATTTCGAGCTGTTTCTTGACCAGCCCGTGATTGTTGGCGTGCGTATCCCAGCCGTCGAGCGTCACCTCGACGCAGCGGACGCCGACCTCGATGAGGCGTCGGGCGGCCAGGCAACCACGGCCAAACGGATGATCGCCATACGCTTTGCGCAAGTCGGCCGGCTCGCGCGATACGTCGAAGGCTTGCAGTTGTTCCGAGGTCATCAGCGTGCGCGCTTTTTCGATGGTCTGGCGATGCTGCGTCGCCTCGACGCGCTGGCGCCGGCCCTTGGCGAAAGCATCCTCGACGATGTCGAGATCGCGGACGCGCTGGTCGAAGCGCGGCATGCCAACATGCGACGTAACGTCGGGCAAGCGCTCGGAGGGGTCGCCGAGTTTGAAGGCGTCGAACTCGTCGCCGAGGAAGCCGCCGCGGCCGGGCCACTGGTTGGACAGGATGGAGACATGGCGCGGCACGTCGGTCTTGCCGGCCGGAAGTTCGTGGCAGCAGATGGCGCCCAGCGACGGATGGACCACCTTTGGCTCGGGGCGATAGCCCGTCTTGAGCGTGTAAGTGCCGCGCTCGTGGTCGCCTTCCTTGCTGACTAGGGAGCGGACGACTGAGACATCGGCCATGCGCTCGGCAAGGCGTTCCAGTCCCTCCGCGAGTTGGATGCCCTTCACCGCCGTGGAAATGGCGCGGGTGCCGCCGGCGATGGCCTTGTCGGGATGCGGGTCAAACGTCTCCAGCTGGCTGGGACCGCCGGCCAGCCAGAGGACGATGACCGAATGTGCCGGCTCGCCCTTGCGCGCCTCGGCGGCTTGAGCGAGGAGAGAACCGAGCGGCGTCAGCCAGCTGACGCCGGCCCATTGGAGGAAGACGCGGCGGTTTAGTGGTTCCATGACGTCTCCGTGGCGTTGAGCAGGACGCTATAGAGATCTTCGAGGCGTTGGCCGCGTTCTTGCCCCTGAGTGCCGGCTAGTTTCGCGGCGAAGTGTTTCCATTCCTTGGCCGTCGGCCGGCGCGTCAGTACGGCGAGGTAGGCCGTTTCGACGGCGGCGCGGTCGTCGGGCGCCATGGCGGCGATCTGCATGGCGGCGTTGACGAGGTCGGCCTTGGTTTTCTCGAAGACCAGGTCGCCGTTGAGACGCAAGAGTGCCTGCGGGATGGTGCCGCCGCGGCCGTCGAACTCGTCGGCCCCGGTGTCGCCGTAGCGCTGCACGAATTGCTTTTCGCCCTGGAACATCGCCAGGCGGACGAGGATATGCGCCTGGCGATTGACGGTCTTCACCGACGCCGATTGCAGGATGCCGCCCGCGACCTGTTCGGGCCGCAACCGCGTCATCGGGAAGACGGCCCACGCCTGTTCCTGCGCCTCGGTCGGTTCGGGGTCGCAGGCGCTATCGAGGCGATAGACCTCGCTGGCGACGATGAGGCGAATTAGGCGTTGCATGTCGTAGTTATGGGCGACGAAATCTTTCGCCAGGATGTCGAGCGCGTGCGGCAATTCCTCGTCGGGGCGGATGTCCTCGACGGCCTCGCTCATCGGCCTGCCTAGCAGCAACGCCCAGACGCGCTGCACCGAGGCACGGGCGAAGTAGTCGTTTTTCGGATGCGTCACCCAGCGCGCCAGTCGTTCGCGGCGTTGACCCTCGGCCGGCAGGCAGTCCGTCAAGAAGGGGACCGACGGCGCGATGGTTCGCTTTTGGCCGGTCTTGCGGTCCTCGATTTCCAGTTCGCCGGTTCCCTCAATCACGTTGGTGATCTGCTTGTGCGTCTGGCCGAAGAAGGCGGCGAGTCCCTGAAAATGGGCCTGTTTCCATTGCTTGTGTTCGGGGTGGTCGTGGCACTGGGCGCAG
>JBBSES010000256.1:0-6767 GCA_038239465.1 Gemmatales bacterium | reverse complement strand
TACACGGGGGCTAACGCCAATACCGTTTAACGAAGGACGCAGTTCACTTGTTTGTACATTGAAAAATCGCCTGAAAAATACTGTACATCGTACTGAACATCGAGCTTCGTTAAACGGTATTGGGGCTAACGCCCCCCGCTCGCCAGGTTTTTTACAGAGCAGCGTCGCTAAACGTCGAGCAGCGCCACCACCTGCGCCGCCGAGCGCGCCTTTTCCAAATCCCAGCAGACTGCCAGCACATGCTCAGCCTTCGCCTTGCCATACCGCGGCTCCACCAGGGCGCGGAACTTCGCCTCGACCTCGGCGTCGGTCATCGGGTTTTCGGCGTGGCCGCGCGGGAATTCCACTTCCTTCATCAGTTGGCGGCCATCGGTCAGCGTCGCCGTCAGACGATTGGGAATGCCGCGCGGATAGCGCGGCGTCAGCGCGTCGTCGAGATGGACTTTCACGTTGGTCAGAAGGCGCAGCACGTCCGGCGCCGTGAAGCGCTCGGGATCGAACTGTTTGAGCGTCACGTCGCCATCGAGCAGTGCGACGGCGCTGCAGTAGGGCAAGCTGTGGTCGGCCGTCTCGCGCGTCCGCGGCGCCCAGGCCTCGGCGTACTTGCCGATGATGTTGTACGACGCCTCGAAGGTGTGAATGTCGAGCGATGCCACCCTGGATGGATCGCCGATCTCCTGACGCAGCTTCAAAGCGGCGTCGATGGCGCTCTGCGAATGGTACTCGGCCGGCCAGTATTTGATGTACGTCTTTGACATCATGAAGCCGTCGCTATTGCCCGGCTCGGCGCCCAGCGGCGGCAGCGCGAACGATTGCCGCGTGACCAATTTCATGAGGCCGAGGTCGCCTTCGAAGATGGGGGCGGGGCCGGTCATCCCCTCGGCGGCGAGAAGGGCCGCGAAGACGCCATTGCGGGCGGCGTTGGCGAAGGCACATCCCTTCCACATGCTCAACTCGCCCGAGCGCGTCTGCCGTAACGCGACGTTGGCGGCGCCGGCCAGGCCCAGCGCATGGGTGATTTTCGTCGCGTCCAGTTTCAAAAGTTTGCCGGCCGCGGCGGCGCTCGACAGAGCGCCATAAGTCACATGATCAATGCCGTGTTTGCGTAGGCTCGCCGCGTCGCACAGGCGGCACTGGATTTCGTAGGCGAGAACGACGGCCGCGATCAAGGCTTTCCCGTCGGCGCCGACCGCCTCGCCGACCGCCAGGACCGGAGCGAAGTTGTCGCTGGGATGGGCCGGCTCCAGTGACAGGTAGGTGTCATTGTAGTCGAGGTAGCGAATCAACAAGCCATTAACGAACGTCGCCCATTCGATGCTGCTGCGGCCGCCGCCCAGCAGTCCCGCGCCCGGTTGACTGCTGAGGCGCAAGGCGCAACGGCGGGCAATGGGAAAGGCGTCGCCGTCCATGGCGCCGACGGCGGTGGCCAGCGAGTCGATCAAGCGCCGCTTGGCCTCATGGACCACGGCCGCCGGCAAATCCTCGTAGCGCAGACGGACGGCATACTCGGCGAGACGGCCAGCGAGCGTCGCGGTCATGTCAGGCTCCTTCAATCGCGGGATGCACGGGCGCCCTCTTTCTTATGAAATCGCCGCGCCGCTCCAAGCCAGCGCGGCGCAACGCTCGCGGGCCGCCGACGGCGACAAGGTCCGGTCGCGCTCCGCCGCGTGCCGCCGAAACCAGGCGGAAACAAGCAGGACGCCGTCGATCTCCGCCGAGGGCGTCGCTCCGACCCACGGGTGCGCCGGGCCAAAGGTCGCTTCCAGGGCGGCGTTGGCCGTTTGAGCGCTTTCGCCGTCGCGCGGCGCCGCTATGGCCGTGGCCACCCAACCGCGGCGGATGAGATACCACGTTTCCGCGCCATCCGCTCCCATCAACGGATAAACGAACGTGTGTTTGTCGCGCGCTTGGTCCAGATGCCGCAAGCGTTCGTGGAGCCACTGGAGGGGCGTCAGCTTGTCGCGGATCGCCGCGGCGCGTTCGTACTGGCTGGCGATGGCGGCCGCTTGCATGTCCCGAGTGAGAGAGTCGAGCGGAACGGAGTCGTTGCCTTTCAGAAAGGCTCGCGCGGCATGGACGCGCTGCAAGTATTCGTCGCGCGAACAGGCGGCGGCGCACGGGCCGATACAGGTGCCAAGTTCGTAGCGAAGGCAACCGGCCGACCGGGGTTCGGGAAACAGGTCGCCTTGATCCGCGAAGGCCATCGTCTGCTTTTGCGAGCAGTCGCGCAGGCCGTACCAGTCGTTCAACCGGCGCACCGCCTCGCGCGCCTGGCCGCCGGAAAAGACGGGGCCGAAGACGGCCAGCGCTCCCGATGGCGGCTTTCTAGCAAGAAAGGCGTAGGGGGCAGGGCGGCGGCCGAGGCAGACGAAGGTGCGCCGTCGTCGTTGCGGTTGGCCGACGACGTTCAAGCGCGGCTGCCAACGGCGAATCAGTTCCAGTTCGCGCAGCAAGGCGGCGAACTCGTTGGCCGCCACTTCCCAGACGATGGCGCGCGTCTGCTCCAGCACGCGGCCGGCTTTCGGATCGCGGCTGGCGGGGCGAAAATAGCACAGCAGCCGGGAACGCAGCGACTTGGCCTTGCCCACGTAGATCAATTCGCCACGGCGATTGACCATGCCGTACACGCCGGGCAGACGCGGACACGATTGGCGCAAGCCGTCGCGCAGGTGCGAAGGTCGGCCATGAATCCGCGCCAGGGGAGTGGCACCGGAAATGAGCGCCAGTCGATCCGGCCCGAAGCCGGCGAAGGCGCGCGGGTGAAAGAGGCCGCCCACGGAGGTTCCTCCTTGAAGAATGCGGGCGACCGGCATTGTATCAAGGAGGACAGCTGCAAGCATTTCGGAAGCCGCCGCGCCCCGGGCGCCGGGCGCGGCGGTGGCAATATCCCTAGCGGCCTTCGGCGCCGCTCTTCTTCAACATTTCCATGCGGCGCAGCGGCATGAGCTTCCAGACCCAGCCGGTGTCGGTCCGATGATCGGCCGCGATGTAAGCGCTTTCGCCGCCGCCGAAGTAGACCTTCTCGGCGCTGAGGAACACCTTCGACGGATACTGCTTGCCGTCCCATTCGGTCTTGAAGACCCAGCCGTCCACGTTGCCGAGGCGCTTGGGGCCTTCGTACTGGAGCTTGGTGAGGCCCAGCGCCGACTTTTCCACGTCGGGATACTGATGCACCACGAACGCGGCGGCCGCTTCTTCGCCCGTGCCCGCGCCGGCTTTCTTCGCCGACGCCGAGAACGTGCCCAGCGTGCCGACGTAGCCGTAGTTCGGTTCGTCGAGCTTGTTCTTGGCTTCGCCTTCTTCGATCTTGCGCGAGTCGAGGACAGGGACGCCCTTGCCGCCCTTGTCGCCTTCCCGCGGGTTTTGGGCGGCCGCTTGCGCCAGCCAAATCCCCGCCACCGCCAACAGCAACGCGCCGACAGATTTCGCCTTCACGATCACATCCCCCGAAACAGCGAGCCTCGGACGACCGCCCTCGATAGCTAGTCCCGCGCCCGTCGCCGCTCCAAGCGGACGACGAAGGTTGACCAATGCGCGCGGGGAAAGCGCGGTCGCCGAACGGCCCTGGTGACACGCTCGGATCGACGAAAGCCACATGGGTGGCGTCGAATTATCGAATTACGCGAATTGCAACGCCTTTGTTGAATTGCAGGGGTAAACTAAACTTCAAATATGAGCAACGGATGTAGAAGATGAAAAGAAAGGGATAAATACGGCACGCATGAGCAAGTGAACGAACGGTGAACGGGAGGCGAGGTTATCGCTTGGACCTCGCGTAACGTTTCGTAACGAAGCGGAAATGGAGATAGCTGCCACGACAGCGAGCCTTTATATTGCAGGTGCCTCGAGTGATTGACCGCGGAGATCCTGCTATGCGCTGCCGACCCGTTTGCGTTGCGACGATTGCCCTGGCCGTGGTGGTCGCGGCGACGCGCCTGGCCGGGAGCGATGACGCGGCGCCCCTCAAGATCGAGAAGCCCAAGGCCAACAGCGACAAGGAACCGCTGGCCAAAGAACTCTCGCTCGCCAAGAGCGCCGAGTTTCTCGACGCCGTCTCGCTCGGCTGGACGCGCGAACGCAAGTGCGGCACATGCCACACGAATTATCCGTACCTCATGGCCCGACCTTTGTTGAAAGACATTCCGGCGCCCGCGCTGATGGAAGTACGCAAGTTCTTCGAGGAGCGCGTGGCCGGCTGGGACAATGCCGCCAAGGCCGACAAGCCGAAATGGGATACGGAAGTGGTCGCCACCGCATCGCTCCTCGCCTTCAACGACGCCGCGACCACGGGCAAGCTGCACCCGGCCACGCGCAAGGCCCTCGACCGCATGTGGACCCTGCAAAAGGCCGACGGCGCCTGGAAGTGGCTCAAGTGCAACTGGCCTCCCTTCGAGCACGACGACTACTACGGGGCCACTCTCGCCGCCGTCGGCCTCAGCGTCGCGCCCGACAATTACGCCCAGGGCGATAGCGCGAAAGAGGGCGTCGCCAAGCTGCGACAATACTTCCAGAAGACGCCGGCCCCCGACCTGCATCACAAAGCGTGGCTGATGTGGGCGTCCGTCAAACTCGACCGCTTGCAGGATAAGGACCAGCGCGCGGCCACGATCAAGGAGTTACTCGCGGCCCAACGCGACGACGGCGGGTGGAGCCTGCCATCCCTGGGCGATTGGAAGGGATTCGACGGCCGCGACAACGATACGAAAGCCCCTAGCGACGGCTACGCCACCGGCTTCGTCGTCTACGTGCTGCGGCAAGCGGGAGTGCCGGCCAACGACGCGGCGCTCAAAAAAGGCGTCGTCTGGCTGAAAGCGAATCAACGCGAATCGGGCCGCTGGTTCACGCGCTCGCTGAACACCGACAACGGCGGCCATTTCATGAGCAACGCTGGCACCAGTTTCGCCGTCATGGCGCTCAAGGCGTGCGAATAGCGGCACTAACCCCGCCGTCGTGCAACGCCGATGCCACCAGCGCCGCGCGCACGCCGATTGCTTCCAACCGTCGCAGGTCCGCGTCGTCGCGCACGCCACCGCCCGCGATCAGGTCAACCTCGGGGAAGGTCTCCGCGAGGTGGCGGCACAGGCTCTCGGTGCCGGTGCCCGAACCCTCGCCCACCCGTGCCAGGTCCAGGACGATGAGCTTCCTCACGCCCATTGCAATGGTCTGACGGGCGACCTCGAAGGCATCGGTATGATTCCAGCGCGCGCGGTCGCCGAGCGGTTCTCTACCCTTCAAATCAAGCGAGAAAACGACGCGATCCGCGCCGATGTGGTGCAGCGTGTCCGCGAGCGCCGCCGGTCCCGCAACCGTCTCCAGGCCGACGACGATGCCCTCGACCTCCGCTTCGAAGAGCGGGACGGCATCAAAGCTATGGCGGATGCCCGCATCGACCCACAGCGAGAAGCCGCGCGACCGCAGCCGGCGAAACAAGTCGATGGCCGGGTCTCGTCCCGCGATGGCGTCGATGTCTGCCACGTAAAGATGGGTAAGTCCGAAACGGGCGCGACAGGCGTCGGCGATGCCGAGTGGGTCGGTCGATGCGGTCAACTGGCTGACCACGGGCCGATATTCGCCGCGACGGCCACCGACGCCGCGGACGACCACGCCGTTCATCAGGTCGATGACGGGAATGACGCGGAGGCGACGCTTCGGCGAAGCGTCATTCGTCATGGCTCTCCGCCTCGTCGTCCGGCATGAGGGTGTTCAGGATTTCGATGAACTCCTCGGGCGGTTGCAGCGTCACCTTGTCGCCCTGCACGTCCATCGGGAAAAGCCGCCAGACGCCTTCGCGCACCCAGTAGACGTCGTCGGTAATGGCGTAGGGGGCCGTCTTGTAATTACGCTCGGCAAGCACCTTCATGAGATGGGCGAAGGCCAGCGACGGCCGATCGACCGGCAGAGCGAGCAGCTGATCACGGCTCGGCAGGGCGATGAGGCAACCGTTGGGGTACTCGTCGGGCAGCAGGTCTTCGAGCAATAAGGCGCGCGACGAATCGTAGGCGTCGGCGACGTTGCACATCATCATGCCCGAGTCTTCGTGGATGACCTGGAAGCAGTCTTCCGGCGAGCGCTCGCGCAGGTTGTCGAGGGCGTGTTCGAGCCATTCTTCCCCCGGACGGCCGGACGCCGTAATCATCCCCTCGGTGGCGTAGACCATGCGGTCGGGGTAATCGATGACGAGATTGACGACGAGGCCGGTGTCGGGCAACGGCTGTGCCCAGAGGCGCCCCTCGTCGGGACCGGACGACAACGGCTTGCCGACGCGGAGCAAGAGTTGCTCGGTGACGGTGCCTAAATCGGTCGGCAAATCCCCGTTTTGCTCCGCCGCCAATACAGTGCGCAGAAACTCGGCGATGAGGTCGGGCCAGGTGGAGCGTTCGGAGCGGCGGCAGCGGCGATAGAGATTCTCCAGGCCGACGGTGCGTTCGTTCCCCTGGGCATCGACGCACTCGACGACGGTGCCGAGCCATCGTTTGCCGTTCCAGCTGAGGGTGGCCATCGCCTCGCGGAAGGCGAGGAGAAAGGTGCCGGGATACTTGGCCGGCCCGGAGCCGTGGCCGGGATTGCTGCGACTGCGCGGCTGCATGGCGGTGCGTACCCCCAAAATGGTGGACGGTGGACGGTGAACGGTGGACGGAAAATGCGAATGTACGCCCGCGTTCAGCGTCAAATGGTGGACGGTGGACGGTGAACGGAAAATGCCAATGTGGGCCGTTCATTGTCAACCGTTCGCCATCCACTTGCATTTCCGTTCACCGTCCACCGTT
>JBBSES010000255.1:0-6774 GCA_038239465.1 Gemmatales bacterium | reverse complement strand
CTGGCGTTCATCACGGTCCTCAGCACCAATAGCACCATCTATCTCATTCACTGGTGGTTCGCGGGCAGCCTGGCCAGCAGCTGGTGGGGCACGCCCGGCGCGCTACTATTCGTGATGACGTTGCTTACACTGCTCGGCACCCTCTGGGCCTGGCGCCGTCATCTGACCGCGTTTCAGGCCGATCCGACGGCCGAGGCGCCGGCGACCACCGAACGCCGCGTCCTCCTGATGATGAGCCTCGGCAGCGCCGCCGCCATCGGCTATTATCTGCTCACGGGCGTGCCGGCGCGCACCGACGTCTCCTGGAACATGCTGCTCGCCTTCTCCATCGGCATCTGGGGCGGCGGCGTCTACAAGATCCTCCGCGCGGCGCTGGTCCGGCGGCAGCCCGGCAATCCGGCGCCGCTGCCCACCGAAGGCGTCATGCTCTGGACGACGCTGCTCGCCTTCGTCGGCATCGTCGCCACGCAGCCGGGGCAGGCCGCCGTCCGCGCCGACGACGACGCCGCCGGCGAGGGACGGCCCATCGCCCGACTCCTCGAAGACCGCGCGTTAGAGGCGAGTTTCATCACCAAGGAGTTCCCCCGCGGCGGCATGGTGGTGTCGTCGCCACGCGTCACCGACAACGTCGTCTACGCCGCCGTCGCCCACCAAACGGGGTTGAGCAAGACCGGCTGCGTCTACGCCCTGGACGCCAAGACGCTCAAGATTCTGTGGAGCTTCAGCGACGACGAGGAGATGAAGCCGATCATTTCCTCCCCCTGGGTGGTCGGCGACCGCGTCTTCATCGGCGAAGGGTTCCACGACGACAAAAAGTGCAAGCTCTATTGCCTCGACGCCAAGAGCGGCAAGAAACTGTGGGACTTCGCGACGACGGGCCAGACCGAATCCAGCCCCGTCGTCGCCGACGGCAAGGTCTTCATCGGCGCCGGCAACGACGGCGTCTACTGCGTGGACTCCGTCGGCGGGCAAAAGATTTGGCAGTTCCCCGAAAGCCAGATCTCGGGAGCCGCCCTGCGCGTCTGCGCCCCGCCGGTGATCGCCGGCAAGCGCCTCTACGTCGGCACCGGCATCGACCGCAATCATCCCGACGACCCCGGCGAAACGGCCCTGCTCTGCCTCGACACCGATAGCGGCAAAGAAGTTTGGAAGGTAAAGGCCGACCTGCCGGCGTGGGGCGAGCCGACCGTCTTCGGCGACGCGGTCTACTTCGGCCTCGGCAACGGCGACATGTTCGAGGACGCCAAGACCCCCGCCGGCGCCGTGGTCTGCCTCGACGCCGCCACCGGGGCGCAGCGCTGGCGGCACGATTTGCCCAACGGCGTCATCGGCAAGCCAGCCGTGGATCGCGCTCGCGTCTACGCCGGCGCCCGCGACGGCAACTGCTATTGCCTTGGCCGGCTCGACGGCAAACTCCGCTGGAGCAAGTCGCTGGGCAGCCCCATCGTCGCCAACCCAGTCCTCGATTACGCCGCGGCGTGCGGGCAAACGTCCGGCGTATTCGTCCTGGCTAGCGGCGGTCAAGTCGCCTGTCTCGATCCCTTCACCGGCAAGGCGCACTGGAGCTACGAGAAGCTCGTCGGTCTGAACGCCTATCTGGGTTCGTCGCCCGCCTTGGTCCTCACGCAAGAAGCAGACGGCGACCATCGACGCCTGTTCTTCGGCGTGTCACTCAGCAATCGGAGCGTGCCGAAGTTGGTCTGTCTGGAAGACGTGCTGGCGGAGCGGTGATCGATTCAGTGATTCTCGTTGCCACGACCTGGCCTGGAAACGAGGGCTCCTTGATTCCCGCGAAATCGCTTGCACCTGCCGCTTCTTGCTTGACAGCCTCCAGTAGCCCTATTACTTTACATTATTAAGAAAGGCTCTCCCGCCGCCACGTTCCCGCCAGGAGTTACCCCATGCTCGACATCGGCAGTTTTCGAGCGCGCGTCTGCCAGGGCATGACGCGCCGGGCGTTCTTGCGGGCCGGTGCCCTCGCTCCTCTCGCCGGGCTGATGCCGTCTTTGGCTCGCGCCGCCGACGAGCGCAAGCGCGTCAAGTCGGTGATGCTCGTCTGGCTATGGGGCGCTCCCAGCCACCTCGACACCTTCGATCCCAAGCCGAACGCGCCGGTCGAATTCCGCGGGCCACTCTCGTCCATCGCCACGCGGACGCCGGGCGTGCGTTTCAGCGAATTGCTGCCGCGCATCGCCGCCCGCAGCGACAAATTCGCCCTGATCCGCACGAACAAGAACTCGCAGTCGGGCCATCTCGAAGCGGGCACGGTGGCCCTGACCGGCAACGCCGACGCGGCCGTCGGCGTCACGCCCAACTTCGGCTCCGTGGTCGCCAAGGCGCGTGGCGCTCAAGACCTGCCGCCCTTCATCGCCGTCGGCCGAGGCACGCCGCGCGACGTGGTCGGCATCATGAAAGGCTACGGCGGCGGCAGCTGGGGCAAACTTTTCGACCCCTTCCAGGTCGGTTGCTCCGACGATGGCGCAGTCGAACTGCCTTCCCTGCAACTACTCGAAGGACTGACTCCCGCGCACCTCGACGACCGCCGCAAGCTGCTCCGCGAACTCGACGGCCTGCAGCGCAAGGCCGACCAGCCCGAGCATCGCAAGTGGGACGACATGAACCGTCGGGCCTACGACCTGCTCACGTCGCCCGAAGCGCGCAAGGCCCTCGACCTGACGCGCGAGGACGAGAAGACGCGCGGCGCCTATGGGCACACGTCGTTCGGCCAAAGCTGCTTGCTGGGCCGCCGCCTCGTGGAAGCCGGCGTTCCCTACGTGCAAGTCAACTGGAGCCAATACGTCGAGCCTATGACCCCCGGCGCCGACTTCGGCTGGGATACGCACGTCGCCAACTTCGATCTGCTTCCCGACCGGCACGGACCCATCCTCGACCGGGCCTTCTCAGCGCTGCTCGACGATCTGCATCGTCGCGGCCTGCTGGAGACGACATTGCTGGTGTGCATGGGGGAGTTTGGCCGGTCGCCGCGGATCAACGCGCAAGCATCGCGCGACCACTGGCCCAACTGCTATTTCTCGATCTGGGCGGGCGGCGGCGTGCAGCCGGGCCGCGTCATCGGCGAAAGCGACCGCCTCGGTCAGGAACCGGCCACCGACCCGGTCACGCCCGGCATGGTCGGCGCCACCATCCTCGAAGCCGCCGGCCTCGACGCCCAGGCCCGCGCCGAAATGCGCGTCCTCCAGCAGGAGCGGGTGATCCATGAACTCTTCTAAAGCCGACGGCCAACGCCTCACCAAAGACGGCCGCATGAAGATGGACCCCGTCTTCATCCGCGACGGCGCCGAAATCATCTTCAGCGCGCAAGAGACGCCGACGCAGCTGAGCCTCATGCGCCTCAAGCTCGCCGACGGCTCCACGGAGCGCTTCCACCCGCAGGCCACCACCTCGGAATTCGAGCCGAGCTTCACGCTCGATGGCCGTTGGTACGCCTTCGTGCAATCGCGCGGCAACCTGAACTTGAAAGTCGTCATCCGCGACACCCGGCAAAACAAGGACGCCGTCTACGACTCCGGCGCTGGCTTCGTCACCCCGCGCCGGCCCAGTTTCGCCCCCGACGGCAGCCGCGTTCTGATCGCCCTGCCCGGCGGCACCGGCCAAGAAATCATCGCCGTCGATACGCAAGGCAAGAATTTAAAGGTCATCGCCACCGGCGCCCTCAACAGCGGTCCGGCCTTTTCCCCCGACGGCAAGCGCATCGCCTTCGCCTCCAGCCGCGACGGCGGCTTCGACATCTACAGCATGAACGCCGACGGCGGCGACGTACGCCGCCTGACGAAAACGCCCGGCCTCGACCTGCGCCCCTCGTGGTCGCCCGACGGCGAGCGTCTGGCTTTCACCAGCAACCGCGACGGCAACTACGAGATTTACGTCATGAACGCCGACGGCGGCGACCAACGCCGCCTGACGCGCAACGACGAACGCGACGACTACGCGACGTGGCATCCCGACGGCAAGCGGCTGGTGTTCATGGCGGAACGGAACGGCAAGTTCGACCTGGAAATGATCGCGGTGGGATAGGTGGCGCGGAGTAAGCGCGTCCGTAAAACCTTCGCGCTGAAAAGAACCTTCCTCACGGGTTGATGTCGCCGAGTGAGCCAGCATCCCTGAACTTTTGCTTCAAGGCCTCGCGGACTTCTGGAGACAGGGCCGCCAGCAAGTCGTCCGGCGAGAGTCCTTCGAGGCGTTTCTCGGCGGACAATCCTTCGAGGCGTTTCTCGGCAGGCACCTGCCGCAGAAGTTGCTCGGCGGACAGCCCCTCCAACCGCTTCTCGACGGGTAGTTCCCTGAGGAATTCCGCGATCGTCTCTCGGGTAAACTCTTCGAGCAAGTCTGGCATGGTCATGACCTCCAGGCGATACCTGTTGAACAGTTGCAGCAGCAGGCTGCTCGTCTCTTCCGAATGCGGCCGATAGTGGTCCTTCCCATATCGCAATAGCACTGGCCGGGCGCTGAACAGGTGCAATAGGGCATTGTGTTCCTCGCGCGGCAACTCGTTCATCACCACCACGCGCAGCCGCCCGCTAAAGTGCCGCGCTTCGTACACCCCTGGTATGACCGGCATGAGCGGTATTTCGTCGGCCAAGTCGCGCGGAAAGCGCGCGCAAACGGCGAACCGGCGGAAGTCGGTCGCCGGCAGCAACTCGCGCATCGACGGACTGACTTGCTTGCGGTAGTTGACGTAATGGCCGACCATTTCGTCCAGCGCCCAGCCGTCCAGGGTTTCCTGATACGACTTGAACGTGATCAGATTGTGCGCCGCCAACTCCTCGAAGCCATCGGGCAGTCGGCGCGTGAGGGGCTCCGTGCCCTTGCGGATGAGGATCACGTCGAGAAATTGCTGCTTGAGGGACAGATCCTTCTCGAGTTCGACCGTGACGGGCATCCCGCGGAAGTAGTCGATCAGCGACAGGCCGAAGAGGCGATGCCAGGGGCGCGGTTCGGCCATCGGACCTCCAGGCGTGGTTTCGCCTAGTCACGCCTGCCCGCGCTGCGTCAGCGTCACCAGCGCCTTCTTACCGTACTTCGCCAGCAGACGACGGTCGTTCTTCACCTTGATGATCCGCTTCTTCTGAGCGGCGGTGCGGGGTCGGGAATTCATCGCTTGGCTCCTTGCATTCGTGTCCACGCTCTCGCAAAGAAGCAGGATATCGCATTCCCCCTCCTTCCGGCAAGGACGAACCAACTTCGTCCCAGCGATTCCAGCCCTTTCGAGGAAATTCGCTCGTCTACTCTTGACCTTGCTCTCAGGACGTATAACATTGTGATACGGTATAACGAAGTTTTACATTTGGGGACGCCATAGGCAAGCCATGACCGACTCGGCCACCGACCCATCGGCACGTCCGGCCGTCCCCCAGCGTTGGCGGATTTTTTCGGCGGCGCAGGCGAAGAAGGCCACGGCGCTGTTCGATCAACAGCTGTGGTGCTGGGGCCGCGACGTGAAGAACCCCGCCGGCAACGTGCTGCTGCGTCTGGGCATGGGCCACTATCGACCAGCCGAGGAACGTCGGGCCAGTCCCCGCTACACGGCGGCCGTCGAGGGAGGTGGCACCGTCACCCTGTGGGGCTTCGGCTGCTTCTTCGGCATTCCGAACGTCGGCGGCATCTTCGTGCGCCGCTATGGCTTCGTGCCCCTTTATACCCCGCTGCCGGCCGTCTCGCCCACGGCCTGCGCGCTGGAAGAACTGCCGTCTCTCGACGCCGCCCGAGGGAGCGAGCAATGGCGGCGCGTGCGCCTCCTCATGCAAGGACTGCTCGCCTGGATCGCGGCTTACGAACACGGGATCGCGGAAACCTACGGCATCGCCTACCGCGAGCAATGCCTGGCCGATCGGCAGAGTGATCCAGCCGTCCCCGCCCGGGACATGGCCGCCGCGTGGGAACGTCTGGCCAAACGGTGCCGGCGCATCGAGGCGCGACGCGCGACGGCCGGCGCCTGGTCTAACCTTCTGGGACAGCTGCACGCGCAAGCTATGGGCACATCCCTTCACACTCATTCGATGGTAAATCCCCATGAGTACCTTGACCCTTCCCGGCGTCGCCGGCCCGCTGAAGTCGCTCCACGCCCTGCCCGTCACCGTGCTGTCCGGCTTTCTCGGCGCCGGCAAGACGACGGTACTCAATCACATTCTCCATAACCGCTCGTGGCAGGCGTGATCCTTTGCGCCATGACCAACGCCCCCAGAGAACCGCGACGCTCCACGGCTTGCCATTTCGCGTTCCCCGACACGGCGGAATTGGACCTCCCGCGCCTCGTCGAAACCGCCCGGCGCATCCTGGGCAGCGACGACCTCGCCTGGGACGCCGTGCAGGAAACGCTCGTCAGTTTGTGGCATCAAACCGAACGGCCGCCACACTTGTTGCCCTGGCTTTTGCACGCCGTCGTCCATCGCAGTCTGCACCTGGCGCGGACAAGCTCGCGGCGGCGCAGGCACGAAGGGAACGCCGCCCGTGGCCGTTCGGAGGGCAGCCGCCGCGACGACCCTTTGCGTGTCGCTGTCGATCGCGAATGGGCCGAGCGCCTGCGAAGGGCGCTCGACCGACTTCCCGAGGACTATCGAGCCGTTTACGAATTGCGCGAAAGGGAACAACTCGAATACCGCGCGATCGCGCGGCGCCTGGGTGTGCCGGTGGGTACGGTGCGCTCGCGGCTCAATCGCTGTCGGGCGGCGTTACGCGAATTGCTAGCCGACGACGATCCATAAAAATACAGTCCAAAGTCCAAAGCATGTTTCTCGACTTTGGACTTTGGACTTT